>NZ_JDWE01000019.1:0-90671 GCF_000685765.2 Frankia sp. BMG5.23 | reverse complement strand
TGTGTCGGTGGGCCGGCCGGTGGCGAATACGCGGGTGTTCGTGCTGGATGGGGGTTTGGCGCCAGTGCCGGTGGGGGTGTGTGGTGAATTGTTTATCGGTGGCGCGGGGGTGGCATGGGGGTATTGGGGTCGTGCGTCGTTGACGGCGGAGCGATTCCTGCCGGATGTGTTTGGTGGTGGGGGCCGGTTGTATCGGACGGGTGATGTGGTGCGGTGGCGTTCGGATGGGTGTTTGGAGTTCGTGGGCCGTATTGATCACCAGGTGAAGGTGCGGGGTTTTCGTATCGAGCTGGGTGAGGTGGAGTCGGTGGTGCGGGCGCACGCGGGGGTGCGTGCGGGGGTGGTGTCGGTGGTGGGGGCTGGACCGGCGGCGCGGCTGGTGGGGTATGTGGTGCCGGTTGACGGTGTGAATGGTGAGGGTCTGGCCGGTTCTTTGCGGGATTTCTGTCGGGGGCGATTGCCTGAGTACATGGTGCCGTCTGGCTGGGTGGCGTTGGAGCGGTTGCCGTTGACGCCGAACGGCAAGGTGGATCGCGGGGCGTTGCCGGATGCGGGGGCGGCGCGAGGTGTGGTGGCGCGGTTTGTGGCGCCGGCCTCGGTCGTTCAGCGTCGCGTGGCGCTGGTGTGGGAGGAGCTGCTCGGTGTCGAGCGGGTGGGGTTGCGAGACAACTTCTTTGATCTGGGTGGTCATTCCCTGCTGGTAGCCCGCATGGTCGACGAGCTCCACGCGCTCTTTGGGATTGACGTCCCGATTCGCGACGTGTTCCTGGACTCGACGGTGGAGGCAGTCGCGGCGAGCGTCGAGCGCGGCCTGGGCACGGCGGTGGCGAGCGAGGCGGTTATGAGCATGCAGGACAGCCTGCTGGACGACCTGGCACGGCTGCCCGTAGGCGAATTCGAAGCGATGCTGGTCGACCCGTCGTTGACGGCGCCAGCGAGAGGAGCAGACGAATGACGATCGAGGACCCGTCAGCTCGGGAAGCCGTACGCCGAGCGCTGGCCGAACGCCTCTCGCTAGATGGCGGTACGGCTTCTGGACTGCTCGCCGACCAACAGCGGACCTGGATGCTGCACGAACTCGACCGCCAGGCGCCCGGCATGGTGCTGGGGGTCTATCGGCTGGCCGGGGCGCTGGACCTGGCGGCGTTGCAGCAGGCGTTGGCCGAGGTCAGTGCTCACTACGACCTGCTGCGCAGCACGTTCGCAGAGTTCGGTGGCCGCCCAGTGCGGGTCGTCGGCGGTTATTCCGAGATCCCCCTGGTCGTCGTCGAGCTGGCGGGCGAGGACGAGGCGCGGCGCAAGGCGCGCTTCGACGCGGTCTGCGCCGCGGAGCTTACCCAGTCGGTCGACGTCACGCGCGGGCCGCTCGGTAGGCTCACCCTGGGCAGGCTGGACGAGACCACCCACCTCCTTGCCATCGCGCTGCACCAGACGATCGCGGATGAGTGGGCACCCGACCTCTTGTGCCGGGCTCTGTTCGACGGGTACCGTGCTCTCCTCGCTGGCGAGGACGCGCAGCTTCCCGCCGACGACTTCGCGGTCGCCGTCGAGGCCGAGCAGACCTGGCTGGCGGGCCGCGAGGCCGAGCGATCGCTGGACTTCTGGACGCGCGTGCTCGACGGTGTACCGGCGCTTCGGCTGCCGGCGGACCGCGCCCGGCCTAAGCTGAAGACGCACCGCTGTGGAACCCTGCACCAGGAGCTGCCACGCGAGCTGGTCGACGCCCTCGTCGCGCTGGCCCACCGGTACGGCACCGACGTCGACACGGTGATCCTCGCGGGCTTCCAGGCCCTGCTCGGTCGATACGCCCAGCAGGATGACGTCACGATCGGCGTCCGCATGCCCGGCCCGGCCGGTGCCTTCGGCCCCCGAGCCGGCACCGCGGTGATGCGCACGCTGCTGTTTGCGGAGCTGACCGGCGGCCAACTGGTCGACGGTGTGCGGGAGATCCGGGCGGACGTGGCGCCGCACACCAGGATCCCGTTCAGCCGGGTCGTGGACACGGTGAACCCGGTCCGGGACCTCAGCCGAACACCGTTGTTCCAGGTGCTCTTCACGGCGCGTGAGGCCATTGAGCCGATGACGGTGCCCGGGCTCACCATTAGCCCGGTGCCGTCGGCGGCCGACACCAGCCCTTTCGACCTCGCCTTGACCACCGTCGGCGGCCCGACCGGCCGCTCCCTCCGGCTCACCTACAACGAGGACCTGTTTGACGGCTCGACCGCTGAGCGCCTGCTGGTTCATCTGCGGACGCTGCTTCGCAGGATTGCGCGACGGCCGGAGGCGCCGCTCGCCACAGTGTCGCTCACGGACGACGCGGAAGCGGCGCTGATCACCTCGACCTGGAACGCTACGGACCACGACTATCCGAGAAACCGGTCCCTCGCGGAGCTGGTGGCCGAGCAGGCCTCGCGGACGCCGCGGTCGGTGGCGGTCAGCGACCAGGAGGAGGAGCTGCGCTACCAGGACCTAGACGAGCGGGCGAACCAGCTCGCGCACTATCTGCTGACGCTCGGGGTCACCGCGGAGACCGTGGTCGCGCTCTGCCTGCGCAGGTCCGCGCAGATGGTCGTTGCCATGCTCGGTGTCCTCAAGGCCGGCGCGGCCTACGTGCCGCTGGACCCGCAGTACCCGGCGGAGCGTCTCGGCTACCTGCTCGCCGACAGCGACACCCGGGTGCTGCTCACCGAGACCGCTCTGGTGGACCGGCTACCGTCGCATCAGGCGCACACCGTCCTCCTGGACGCGACGTGGGGCGACATTATCGACCAGCCGCGCACGCGCCCCGAGGTCGGCGTCAGCGGCGGGTCGCTGGCTTACCTCATCTACACCTCGGGATCCTCGGGGCTGCCCAAGGGCGTACTGGTGACGCACAGGGGAATTGTCAACAACCTCACCTGGCGTCAGCGCACCTGGCCGCTGCGGCCCGGCGAGCGTGTCCTGCAGAACCACCCGTTCAGCTTCGACCCCTCGGTGTGGGCGACCTTCTGGCCGCTGATCGTCGGCGCTGAATGCGTGATCAGTCCCCCCGCGCAGCAGTTCGACGCGCGCGCACTCGTCCGGCTGATCCACGAGCGGCAGATCGTGCTCTACGGCGCGGTGCCCTCGGCCAATGCGGTGCTGATGCAGGAACCGGAGATGGGGGAGTGCACCTCGCTGCGCCATCTGCTGTCGGGCGCGGAGCCGCTCACAGGCGGGCTCCAGCAGGCGGTGTTCCAACGCCTCAGTGCGTCGGTCGCCAACCTCTACGGTCCCACCGAGACCACCATCGACGCGACCTACTGGGAATGCCCCCGGACCACGGACCCGCAGGCGGCGCCGATTGGTCGGCCCGTCGACAACCTCCGGGTATACCTGCTCGACCTGGACGGTCAGCTGGTGCCACCGGGCGTGCCGGGGGAGATCTGTGTGGCCGGCGTCGGTCTGGCCCGTGGCTACCACCGCCGGCCGGGCCTGACCGCAGACCGGTTCCTGCCTGACGTCTTTTCTTCCAAGCCTGGAGGGCGGCTCTACCGCACCGGTGATATGGGCCGATGGCGCACGGACGGCGCGATCGAGTTCCTGGGCCGGACCGACCAGCAGGTCAAGGTGCGAGGATTCCGGGTGGAGCTTGCCGAGATCGAGTCGGTGGTCAGCATGTCGAGCCAGGTGCGCGAGGCGGCGGTCGTCGCGCGCCCGGATGGACAGAACGGCAGCCGGCTCGTCGCGTATGTCGTGCCCGAGCCGCGGGGCGGCGCGCCGACCCCGGCGAGCCTGGCCGCGTTCGTGGGCGACATGCTGCCTTCATACATGGTGCCTTCGGTCTGGGTCCAGCTCGACGCGCTGCCGTTGACAGTCAACGGGAAGGTCGACCGTCGGGCGTTTCCCGAGCCCCCCGCGGCGCCTGAGCCGACCGGCGCCCGCACAGCCCCGCGCACCCCGCTCGAGATGGACGTCGCGCGGGCGTTCGCCGCCGTGCTCGGCGTCGAGGAGATCGGTCTTGACGATGACTTCTTCGAGATCGGCGGAACCTCGATCATGGTGGCTCGGCTGGCCTCCCGGCTGTTGGCCCAATACCAGCTGCAGATTCCGGTCCACCAGTTCTTTCGGGTGCCGACCGTGGCTGGTGTCTCCTCGGTCATCGAGGTCTACAACCGCTTCGGAGTGGAAGGAGTCATGTCCCAGCAGCATGCCACTCGGCTCGACGAGGACGCGCTGCTCAGCGACGACGTCGACGCCGCCGGCCTGCCCGCCGGCCGCCACCACGACCCTCGGGTGGTGCTGTTGACCGGCGCGACCGGCTACCTCGGGGCCTTCCTCCTAGAGCAGCTGCTGCGTCAGACCGAGGCAGACGTGCTCTGCCTGGTTCGGGCGCCGGACGGTAAGGCCGCGTTCCGCCGGATCGAGGAATCGATGCGGCAGTACCTCATCTGGGACGAGGAGTTCCGCGGCCGGATCCAGGCTCTCCCCGGGGACCTGGCGCTGCCTCGGCTCGGCCTGGACGAGGCCCGCTGGGCGGACCTGGCCCGGCAGGTCGACGTCATCCTCCACAACGGCGCGCTGGTCAACTTCGTCTATCCATACTCGGCGCTGCGCGGCCCCAACGTCCGCGGTACCCACGAGGTGCTGCGGCTGGCCTGCACCACGCAGGTGAAGGCGGTGCACTACGTATCGACCATCGACGTCCTGCTCGCCACCCACACGCCCCGTCCGTTCGTCGAGGACGAGGCGCCGCTGCTGAGCCCGGTGGAGGTGCCGGGCGGCTACACGGGCAGCAAGTGGGTGGCGGAGAAGTCGATATACCTGGCCCAGGAACGAGGAGTCCCGGTCAGCATCTACCGGCCGGGGCTGATCATGTCGCACAGCCGCACCGGCGCCACGCAGACTAGCGACTATCTGCTGGTGGCGCTGCGGGGCTACCTGCCGATGCGTATCCTGCCGGACTACCCGCGAATCTTCGACACGGTCCCGGTCGACTACGTAGCCGAGGCGATCGTTCGGATCTCTCGGAATCCTGCCGCGATCGGTCGCTTCTTCCATCTGTTCAACCCGGCGCCCGTCTCGATCCGGCGGTTCTGCGAGTGGATCAAGTCGTATGGCTACGACTTCGACATCGTGCCGTTTGAAGAGGCGCGCCGGCGGGCGATGGAGGTGGGCCTGGACCACTCCCTGTATCCGCTGGTGCCGCTGATCCGTGATGCTGAGGCCGCGCCGCAGCCGTCGCTGGATCCCGCTTTCATAGGCGAGCTCAGACCCGATGAGGAGTGCCGCAACGTGCTCGACGCACTTGCCGGCACTGGGGTCACGTGCCCTCCGATGACGGAGGAGATGGCGCATCGCTGCCTCGACTACCTGGTCGACGTCGACTTCCTGCCGGCCGGCCGGTCGCTCAGGGCCGAGGGCGCGGCGAGCCGCTGATGACCGCCGAACCGGTCTTTCGGCTGCTGCGTCCCGAGCACCTCCCCAGCCCGGCCGCGACGCGTGAGTTGATGCTGGCCGCCGTGCCCGATGTGAGCGCCACGCTCGCGGCCACGCTCCAGGAGAGCGAAGGGACGGTGCTCGCCGCCGTGCGCGAGGCGCTCGCCCTGGTGCCGCTGCCCGCCGGCACCGTCGAAGGCGGCCCGGACGCCGCCGAGTCCACCGGCAACCGCGACAACGACGGTGCATTCGCCATCGTCCGGGTCGACGGTGACCGCCACCGGCTGCTGGTGCACACAGTGCTCACGGGTTATGAGGTGCTGCTGGACGACGTGCTACGCAGCGGCAGCGGCCTCGACGCCGCTCAATGGACCCGGCTACGGGAGGGCTTCGCAGCCCTGCTGGCGCATCTCACGGGCTTCGATGCGACAGTCTTGGGTGGCCACCGGCCAGTCCCGTTGCGGGCCGGCGCCGGCTCATCGGATGCGCTACGGCGCTGGATTCGCGGCCACCGCATCTTCATGGTTTACATTCAGGGCCTGATCGTCGCCGTGGACGAACTGGCCGATGCTGTGAAGCGGGCCGCGGCGGACCAGGCCATGACCGCGCTGGAACTCGCAGTCACGCTGATGCTTGCCTCGGAGTCAGCGCTGCGGTTCGCCGGAGACTTCACCCCCGAGGAGTACGAAAACCTGGTGCGGCCGACGCTGACACCGCCGGTCGCTCCGGCCGGGTTGAGTGGTCTTCACTGGCGTGACCACGAGTACCTGATCCGACGCCTTGCCGAGTCTGGGCGGCTGCTGGCCGGGCTGGACCCCGCTCTCGTCCCGCTGCGGGCCAGGTTCAGGGAGGCGTACGCGGCCACTTATGACGCGCATCGCTTCGTCTGCGCGCGGTTTGTCGGCGACGAGGCTGGCAGCCTCCTGATGACGCCGAAGTCCAAGCAGTCGGCGGTGGGCGTACTCGCGCATTACAAGCGCGTGCGTCTGCAGCAGGTCCCTGAGTGAGCGCGCCGCGTTCCCGCTGGAGGTAGAAATGTTGACCCAGATCGAGCTTTCCGACGACCTTCAGACATACGTTCGCGGCGTTTCGCTGCGCGATACTCTGCTCTTGCGTGAGCTGCGCGAGGAGACGGCCCACCTGCCGCTGGCGAGCATGCAGGTCTCGGCGGAGCAGGGCCAGTTCTTGGCGACGCTGGTCCGCGCGCTCGGCGCGCGCCGCACGCTGGAGGTGGGCGTCTTCACTGGGTACAGCCTGCTGAGCACCACCCTGGCACTCCCGGCGGACGGGCGCGTGGTGGCCTGCGACAGCAGCCGGGTGTGGACCACCATTGCCATGAAGTACCTCGCGCGGGCGGACGTGAGCGACAAGGTCGATCTGCGGATCGGGGACGCGCGGGAATCCCTGCAGCAACTGCTGGCGGACGGACAGGCCGGCACGTTCGACTTCGCCTTCGTCGACGCCGACAAGGTCTCCTACCAGGCCTATTACGAAGCGGCGCTGGAGCTGCTGCGCCCGGGCGGGACCGTGGCCTTCGACAATGTGCTGTGGTCTGGCCTGGTCGTGGCCGAGCATCCTGCCGACCCAGACGCCGTCGCGCTGCGCGCGTTCAACGAGAGCCTCCATTTTGACGAGCGCATTGACCTGAGCCTGCTTCCGTACGGCGATGGGCTGACGATCGCTGTCAAGCGCTGACGATCTGCTTTCCGCAACGACATCAGGGCGACAAAGGAGGACCGATGTCAGGTTTCCTGTCCGACGACGAGACCTACCCGTGCCGGGTGGTCGTCAACGACGAGGAGCAGTATTCACTCTGGCCGCTTGACCGCGACGTACCGGACGGCTGGCGGGATGGCGGCTTCCAGGGACCGCGGCGCGACTGCCTAGCGTACATCGACGAGACCTGGGTGGATATGCGGCCAAAGTCGGTGCGCACCAGCTGAGCAGTTCAGCTGACGGCGCCGTAGGTCTGGACACGGGCCTCCGGCGCCGTCTTGCGTATGTGGGACTCGCCCGGCGGCGCCCTCAACTCCCCGACTCGAGCGGGCGCCGCGGCGTGCCGTTGGCCGACTGCCGGGTGCCGCCGCGCCGGGGGCTGGACGGCAGCAGCGTGGGCGGCACGTCGACGCTGAGGCCGTTGATGGCGCAGCGGTACGCGTGAATGGCGCCCTCGGTGTCGCCGAGCTGGGTCAGGACCTCGCCCAGCTGCGACCAGAGCTGCGAGGTCTGTGACCCCGTCGGCTGCGCCTGCAGGTCCATGTGGACCGACACGCAGTCGGCGCGCGCGCCGTCGAGATCGCCGAGCAGGGACAGCGCGGTCGCCCGCAGCAGACGGGCGCGAGTCCGTTCGACGGGCGGCGTGGCGGTATGGGCCAGAGCCTCGTCCGCGAGGGTCCGCGCATCCTGCCACCGATCGAGCATGATCAGCGCCCGGATCAAGTCGCTGCGGCAGTGCATGGCCTCGGCGACCGTTCCCGCGGCGTCCAGGTCGGTCACCGCCAGTTCCAGCATCTCCCGGGCCTTCTCCGGATCGGGCGGAGTTTGGCGCAGCAACAGGCCACCGTAGACCGCACGCAGCATGCCGAGGGTATGTCCGTAGTCGTGGGCGTCGGCGTCGGTGATCCAGCCGGCGAGCTCGAGCGAGAGCCCGATCCGCCCGGTCTCGTAGGCAGCCATCCCCGCGCGCCAGTACGTGTCGGCGAGGGCGCGGTGGTCCGCGATCGCGGGAACGATCTCCAATGCCTCGGCGATGGGCCGCTGCGCGCTGGCGTAGTCGCCGCGTTTGCACAGCACAGAAGCGAGCACCGCGCGGACTTCCACTGCCACGTCGGAGACGGCCAGCCCGACCTCGCTGATCTGCCGCAGCGCGTGGTCGGCGGCGATCAGTGCACCATCTGCGTCGCCGCAGCGTGCCAGCGACCGCACCAGCCCCAGCGCTACGCCGAGTTGGTGCGGGTAAGAAAGATCCGCATCGGCGGGCCGGCACCGCTGGTAACGCTCGGCGGCCTCCGCCGGGCGCCCGGCGAGCTCGGCCGCCCGGGCGAGCCCGAACTCGACCTCCTGGCTCACCTCGTGATTATCCTGGTGCTCCACGCGCACGCGCCGGTACCAGGACTCGGCCTCACTGATCGCGTCCACCAGCAGCGCCGCGCGGGCCAGCTTCATCTGGACGGCGGCAGACCTGAGAGACGTGTCCTCGGTCGGAATCCGCAGATCGTCCGGGCTGCAGCCGAGTTGCTCGCTCAGGTGGTGGATCACGCGGTCGGTCGGCACGCGGCGGCCGGCTTCCAGCAGCGAGATGTAACTGGCCGAGATGTTGTCGCCGACGAGGTCGAGCTGGCGCAGACCACGCTCGCTGCGCAGCTGCCGTAGGCGTGCGCCGAACGACTGCACCTGGGCGCTCTCATTGGGCCGTCGCACCGTATTACTCACGCGATTACGCCACTCTGTGAGGCATGTTGAGAGGTCTGTCACTCAACTAGGACTGGTGTGTGGTGTCCCACGAAACAGAGTTTACCCAGCGGATCCCCACGGAGGGAGCCAACGGCCCCCTTACATCTGCTCCCCCGTGGCCCCAGGCCACACGGCAACCGCACGGCACGGCGAAGATCCTCTTTCGATCGCCCTCGGAGCTCTTGGAGTCGCCCGACATCCGTTGGCCGCCAGTTCCAGCTGGTTGGCGCCGGCGTCGGAACCAGGCTGTCGCAGTCGGTCCGCCGCCTCGACTGCGGCGGCCTCACAGACCGTACGTCCGTCCACCACCGGCTGCTGTCATGCGCCGGGCGTCCGACATGCGCAGGTTCGGTCACGCCAGGGGCACGGGGTGCCCAAAGGCGCGGGCCGGCCGTGGCGACTGACGTCAACGTCGCCGCGGCTGACCGATACGGGCGGTAGCAGGCCGGGAGGCGATCCCAGTACGGAGGGGCAGCGGCGTGGCAGTCAGACTCTCGCCCCTAGTCGCCGCGGACCGCCCACGAGCCGAGTTGCCACAAGCGGAATTACAAAGCTTGTCATCCGATCTGTCATGACATATAGTAAATACTTGACAACTGAGCCTCGGTTCTGGGAGGGTACGTGGGTACCGCGATCTCAACGCCTCGAATGCCGGGTCCGCCGCAGCTCCCGCTGCTTAGTTGGCAGTTGCGCGCATTGCGAATGCTCGCGGATCCGCTCGCCTTCTTTGCGGCCATGCACAGGCGCTATGGAGCGATCAGCACCAGCACGCCCCGGCACCCCACACATGTTTTCGTCTTCGGGCCGGAGTACCAGCGCGAGTTGTTCGGTAATCCGCAGACCTTTATCGCGGACGCTTTTCGGGAGCTCAGGATGCCGCCCCGCTCGGCAATGGCGCGGCTGACTCGGGGGCTGCTCAAGCTGAACGGCGAACCGCACCGCAGGCACCGGACCCTGATGCAGCCGGCGTTCCACTCGCGTGCTGTGGCCCGGCACCACCGCGCCATCGTCGAGGTGACCGTGGAGGAACTCGCCCGCTTCCGGCCGGGTGAGGTACGGCGGATCGACCGGGATCTGTCCCGGCTTATGCTCAGGCTGGGAATGCGGACGCTGTTCGACCTCTCCGCCACGGAGGACGTGGACCGGATCAACGGTCTGATCGAGCGACTGCTAGCGTCGGCGACGAGGCCCATGACGCTGCTGTTCCCCTTGGACCTGCCGGGCACGTCCTACCGGCGCACACTGCGTGCGGCCGAGCACCTGGATGACGCGCTACGCGAAATCATCAGGACTAAGCGGGAGAACCCTGGCGACGACATCATCTCAATGCTCATTGCTGCTCGGGATGATCACGGCCAGGGCCTCACCGAGGACGAGCTGGTGGGCGAGGGATACACCTCATTCTGCCATGACAGCATCGCCTCGTCGTTGACGTGGACGCTGCTGATGCTCGATCAGCATCCGCACGTCCGCAATGACCTGCAGGACGAGCTGGACGCGGTGCTGCACGGCACGGCGCCGGAACCCGATGATCTCGACAGGCTGCCGTTGCTCGATCGAGTGATTAAAGAGAGCCTGCGGCTCTTCCCACCTGCATCAATGGGCCTGCGCTACGCGGCTGAGGACTGCCACCTGGGTTCCTACGGTATACCCGAGGGGACGACGCTCTTCTTCAGCCCCTATGTGACGCATCGGCTTCCGGAAGTGTTCTTCGAACCGCTCAGCTTCCGCCCCGACCGGTGGGAGACCGCGAAGCCGGACTCGTACGGGTATCTGCCTTTTGGCGCCGGGCCGCACAGCTGCCTGGGGCGTTCCTTTGCGCTCTTGGAAATGAAGATCGTGCTTAGCATCATCCTGCAGCGTTACCGACTTTCCATTGTGGACGGCACAAGGGTCAACCACAAAATAAAAATTTCGCTCGTTCCCGACGACGGGCTACCCGTCACCGTTTCCAGGGCGGGTCGAGACAATCATCGGGCTGTCCTGAGCGGGACGGTTCGTGGGTCGGTCGAGTTGGCGTGAACGGGCGCCCAGTGAAGGACTCAGGATTCGTTGCGGCGTTCAACGCGTCCGCCGAGACTTATGACAAACGCCATGGGGCGACCTGCGGCCTCGCCCACCAGCTGGCCGTCGCCGCAGTCACCGAGCGTGTCATGAAGCCGGCGGCTGTCGTGGACGTCGGGTGCGGCACTGGGGCGCTGCTCGGCAGCGTATCGCGCTCATGGCCGCAGGCGCGGCTGGTGGGCGTCGATCCGGCGCAACGGATGATCGAGGTTGCCCGCCGGCGGCTGCCGCAGGCCGACCTGTGGGTCGCGACGGCGGAACGGCTGCCGCTGGCCGACGGCAGTGTCGATCTGGTGGTGAGCACGACCGCCTTCAACCACTGGGCGGACCACGAACAGGCGCTGCGCGAGGCCGGACGCGTCCTGTCGCCCGATGGTCTGATTGTCGTAGTCGAGCATGCGCCCCCCGGCCACCTGATCGGCCTGTTGCTGCGATTGAACGGCCGGATGGTCCGGCATCACTCCGAGTCGGACATCGCCGACCTTACCTGGGCCTCGGGTCTGCGTCCGCTCAGCATCACGGCCGAGCCGGACGGCTTCGTGCGGCTAGTTGCCCGACCGGACCGCACCCCGCGGCGGAAGGAAGCATCGTGACGGTTCTCATCGTCGGCGCGGGACCTGCCGGGCTTACACTGGCGGCCGAACTCGGCCTCGCCGGCCTCCCCTGCCGGATCCTAGAACAGCGCTCCGATCGTTATCCGCATTCCCGGGCTTTCGCGCTGACCCCGCGGTGTCTGGAGATCCTCGACATGCGCGGGGAGGTGGACGAGTTCCTTTCCCGGGGGCTCAGGTCTCACATTATCTCACTCGGCTCAAAGAACCGCGGCATCGACATGACCAGGTATATCGACGGGCCGCACCCGTACATGCTGATTCTTCCGCAGGTGAACACGGAAGAGGCCCTGGAGACCTGGGCCCTCAAACGTGGCACGATCATCGAGCGCAACACGGAGGTGATCGGGATCGAACCGGACGCCGATGGGGTGAGCGTCCGGGTCCGGGGTGCCCAGGGAGAGCATACCGAGCGGGCAGACTATCTGGTCGGCTGCGACGGCTCGAAGAGCACCGTGCGCCGTCTGCTCGGTTTGGACTTTCCCGGCACGCCGTCCCAGTTCTCCGCCATCATCGCCGACGTCAAGCTGCGGCACATTCCTGACGAGCAGGTGTTCGCCCGTCACACCGAGCGGGGAATGGTGGCGGTGATGCCGTTCCCCGACGGTCATTTCCGGCTGATGATCCAGGACCACCTGCGCATGCAGGTGCCTGTCTCGGAGCCGGTGACCCTGGACGAGATCCGCCGCAGCGCGGTCGAGATCCTCGGTGTGGACCTGGGTATCCATAGCCCTCGCTGGCTCAACCGTTTCCGAAGCGAGCAGCGTCTCGTGGAGCGATACCGTGTGGGGCGCGTGCTACTCGCCGGCGACGCGGCGCACGTTCACACGCCGGCAGGTGGACAGGGGCTCAACCTCGGCATCCAGGACGCGGTCAACCTGGGCTGGAAGCTCGCCGCGACCGTCCAGGGCTGGGCCCCACCCGGTCTTCTGGACACTTACGATGCCGAACTGCGGCCGCTGGCTGCCAAGATTCTCAGGCAGACCGAGAATGTCTTCAGGTTCAACACTGCGCGCGGGCCGCTGCTGCGTGCTGCCCGGTGGGCGGTCAAGCAGCTTCTCTACCTCCCCTACCTTCAGCGTGGCGTGGTCACCGAGATGGCCGGCACCCATATGCGCTACGGCAAGGGCGCCCACCCGCTGATCGGCCGCCGTCTCCCTCAGACGGACCTCACCGAGGCGACGGGTGAGCGCACCTCGGTTTTCAGTCTGCTGGCCGCGGGCAAGCCGGTCTTCCTGGACCGCTCCCTGGACGGCCAGTGGGCGAGCAGCGCCGCAGCGTTCTGGCCGGACCACCTGTGCAGTGTGCATGTCCGCTCTGCCGGACGGCTGCCTGCGGCCGTACTTATACGCCCGGACGGTCACGTCGGCTGGGCGTCCGACGCCCCCGACGCGCCGGGCCTGCGGGCGGGGCTTGGACGCTGGCTCGGCGAACCATCGGTATGAACGCCAGCACCGACTGGAAGGGCACACGATGACGAACATTGCGGAACGAACCTTTACGCGGGTCATTACCACGTTGAACGTGCGGATCTACCGCGCCTCCAGAGGGCGGGTGTGGAAGAGCATGATGGGCAGGCCGCTACTCCTTCTGACCGTCGCGGGACGCAAGTCGGGCCGTCTTCGCACGAAACCAGTTGTCTACTTCATCAACAATGGAGACTACGTAGTGAGTGGCTCCCTCGGCGGGGCGCCCGCGGAACCCCTGTGGTTCCGTAATCTGCGGGCGGCGAAAACGGCCACCGTCGAGATCGGCGGAGACCGTTTCGACGTGGACATCACAATCGCGGACGAGGAAGACCGCCACGCACTCTGGGGTCAGGCGACCCAGCTGGCCGAGTTTTACGGAAATTACCAGGCTCGGACCGAGCGGTTGATTCCAATGGCCCGGTTGACTCCCCGTATCAGCAGGCTCTGACCTACATTTCTCAGTACAATAGCCGCGGCTGGAACCGCCCTTAGCCGAGGTCCGCAGCACCCGGCTGGACGTCATGACGGTCAGTGGCCGCATGACGGTGGGCGAGCTGCTCGAGGGTTTCCTCGCGGCGCCGCACCACTGGCGGCCCGCGACCCTGGCCTCGCACCGGAATGTGATCCACCACCTCCTGGCCGACCGGCTCACGCGTCGACGGCTGGCCGCCCTCGCAGCCGGGTATGTCCGTGTGACGATCCGGCGCTGGCGGCAGGAGGGTCTGTCGGTGCCGACGATGTCCGCCCGCTGGCTGATTCTGCGCTCCGGCCGTCACGGTGACGCCGCGGACGGCGGAGCTGCCTGGTCCGTTGCCGCTACGACCGTCCGGCGCGGCCGCGGCTGTTGCCGCTTCGGGGTTCATCGAGGACCCCGCATGACCGTGGTCGGCTGCCAGGCGCTGGCTGATCGCTCGGGTGGGGCTGTCCGCTCCGCCCTGCCCGCTGCCACACCGGTTGCCACACAGGGGTGCGGCGAAGGCGCGACGGGGGTGTCGCTGGCCCTCTCGGAGGCGGCGGATGTGTGGCAGTGCGTGTGGCAACGCGGGCCGCCAGAGGGGTACTCCAGCGACCGAAAGTGGACGTCAGAGCACGTGTACGGACGTTCCTGGACGGTATGGACCGGCCTGAGAAGCGGGGGGTCAGACCGATAGCCGTGGTGCGGTGCTGGCGCAGGTCAGCCGGCCTGTCCGCGCCAGCGTTCCTGCCCAGACTCCGCCCTGGAGGTTCGTATTTCCCCATCATCGGCGGCCCGGCGCGGTCCGGACCCGGTGCGTTTGCTGGGCTCGCTGACAGCCCGTGATCTGTATCTGCTGGATGTTCTTGAGGCCCATCGTGTCCTGACAGCCGAGCAGGTCGCCGACTTGCTGTTCCCAAGTCTCGACCGCGCCCAACGTCGACTTCTGCAACTGACGCAGCGCGGCGTGCTCGCGAGATTCAGGGCCTGCGTACGGCCCGGTTCACAGCCCTGGCGCTACACGCTGGGCTATCCGGCGGTGGTGCTGCTGGCCGCCGCCCGCGCCGAACGGCCACCGACCCGCGCCGCGCACGATCTGTCCATAGCGCGTCTCGCGCGCAGCCGCCAGCTTGATCATCTCCTCGGCGTCAACGGGCTGTTCACCGCCTTGACGGCCGACGCAGCGCCCCGGCCCGGGGCCCGGCTGCTGAGCTGGTACTCCGAGCCTACGACCCACACGCTTCTGCCCCAAGCCGACAGGTTCCGGATCGTCGGGGTCCACCCCGACGCCTACGGCCGCTGGGCCGAGTCGTCCCACGCGGTGAGTTTCCTGCTCGAACACGATACCGGCACCGAACCGCTGGGCCGGCTGCTCGACAAGCTCACCGCCTACGACACCCACCGCCATTTCGGCATGAGCGTACTGCTGCACCTGCCCAGCACCGCCCGCGAGACCAACCTGCACCACAAAGCAGCACAGCCCCGGGGCTATCCGGTCGCGACCACCGCCGCCGACCTCATCGCCGCAGGCGGGCACAGCCCCGCCGGTCCCGTATGGCTTCCCCTGGGCTCGACCGGCCGCCGCCGCCTCCTCGACCTCGCCCACCCCGCCGCAACGAGCCTGTGGGCCGACGCCCGCCACGGCACCACACCACCACCCGGCCCCCACCTGCCCCTCGTCGCCTGACACCGCAGCCCGCCCGAGAACAGGAGTGCCTATGACGATCTGACAGCGCGGCGGACCAGAACCCACCCACCGGCCCGGCCGGAGAACAGGAGGCGCACCCGCCGAAACCCGCCGTAGACCCCCCGCCCGCGACCCGACGCCCGTGGAGGACAGGAGGACCGCGCACGTCCGCTCCGGCCGCACCCGACGACCCCGCCCCGTCCCCGTGGCCACCCCGCCCCACCCCCGACAGCACCCCCGCCGACGACACCCTCACCCCGTCTCCCGCACCGTCGCAGTCGGACCCGCCCGGTCCGCTTGACCGCTACGTACGGGAGACGCTGGCACGGTTCCCACCGCTACCGGACGAGCACCGGTACGCGCTGGAGACCATGCTCACCCGAGAGGAGTAGACGCACCGCACAGTCGAGGCGGGTGGCGCCCTATGGTGCCCCCCGCCTCGACTGCGTGCGGCCCGCGCTCAGGGGGCCGGCGCGTACCTCGGTCCGATGACGATCGCGTCCGGGTTGAACCGCGTGCCCCGAGGCGTCGGGTGAATCGTGATCGTCAACACCCGTCGCAGGATCGCGCGTTGCCGTTCCATCGGCAGCGCCCGGAAATCCGCTTCGGTGATGTCGTGGCTGACACCGTCCAACACATCCGGCACCGCGTGCAACTCGATCGTGTGGTTCGTTTCCTCCAACTCGGCGCGAATCCGCTTGATATTCCGGGTAAGACCCGAACGGCTCATCACCTTCAGTTCCTCGTCCGGGAATCCGGCGAGGGCATCCTCAAACCGTTCCAACCTCGCCTGAAGACTGTCCCGCTTCGTGCGCGCGTCGATGAGCAGAGCCTGACCGGAGTCCTCGGTGCGCATCCGCAGACCCTCCCGCGCCAACAGGCCCGGTGTCGACGGCGTACCACACAACACCGCGTACACCAGATCCTCGGTCTTCTCAGCCTGCCGGATCAGGTGGTCATGCTCCTTGTTGTCCTCACCCATGAACCGGCACCCATACACCCGCCTGCCCTTCCTCATGCCCGCACTCCGGAACACGTGGCCATCGGCGCACCTCGCGATACCCGTCAACAGATACCGCTCCGCCGGAGCGGTGGACGTCGTCCGCCGCTTCGGATCGTTCAGAATCGCGCACACCGCCTCCCACTCCGACACGGTCACCGCCGCACCCCACTCCTCGGACCCGTCCGGAAGCCGGATCATCCGACCCCACTGCGCACGGTGCAGCTCCCCGTGATGCACCCGCAGGCCCGCGTTCGCCGCACGCAACACGACGTTGCGGACCCGTTCCCCCGTCCACTCCGCCTTCTCCAGGCTCACCAGCTGACCCTCGTCCACCCGCAGCGTGCGATAGCGAACCGCGGTCCTCACCTTCCGCTTCCGTAGATCCAACGCGATGGCTCGGCACGAATCACCGTCACCCGACCGCAGAATCCGCCGGGTCATCTCGGCTATCACTTTCTGCTCACGTTCGATCGGCGCCAGCAGACCCGAACCGCCCACATACCGCCAGCCGTACGACCGGTTACCACCATTCGCCCGGCCCTGTTCCGCCCGCTCCAGACTCGCACCCAACACCTGCTCCCGCATGTGCTCCACAAAAAAAGCGTTGATCATCGACAGGGAGCGGGCCAGCAGAACACCTTCCGGGTTCGTGATGTCAATACGCCCACCGTGTACGCTCCACAACCGCACCCCGTGCGCACGAAGAACAGGAACCAGCTCCTCGAACTCCAGCGGAATACGGTACAGCCGATCCGGATGCCACACCCACAGATCCGTGACCTTGCCCGCCTTCACCGCCTCAAGGATCTTCTCGTACCCCACCCGACGCTTCGGCGCCGAGTGCTCCGACGCACCAATATCATTGTCCGTCTCGAAATGAATCGGACCCGGATGCCCCTGCCGACCGGCCTCCCGCGTGATGTCCTTGCCCTGCCGGCCGACCCCCGCCATCCGCCCCGTCCGATCATCAGAGATCCGCCGGTACGCCCACACCGACCCCTCTTCCGCCGGACGCTCCACCCCCACCCCAGGACGACGACCGCCCCGCCGAGCCGCCGACCCCCGCCGCTCACCCTCGGCGCGTACGCTCCCAGACATCGAGACCCCATCTCGATCACGCCCCCGAGACGGTCGCACGTCTGCGGGGGCACCCGTATCTGCGAGGAATATGTTACTTCGGTAGTCGGCAAGACGACGGCGGTACGCATCCTGTCGACCCTGCTGCGCCCGGACGGCGGCCAGGCCAGGGTCCTCGGTCTGGACGTCGTCCGGCAGGCGGACGCGCTGCGTGCCCGGATCGGTCTGACCGGCCAGTACGCGGCGGTCGACGAGCGGCTCACCGGGCTGGAGAACCTGGAGATGTTCGGGCGGCTCTACCGTCTGCGCAGCCGCGTCGCGCGGGCCCGCGCGGTCGAGCTGCTCGAGCGGTTCGAGCTCGCCGAGTCGGCCGGTCGGCAGGCGCGTACCTACTCGGGCGGGATGCGGCGGCGGCTCGATCTCGCGGCCAGTCTGATCATCAACCCGGCGGTGCTGTTCCTCGACGAGCCGACCACCGGACTGGATCCCCGCAGCCGCTCGGCGATGTGGAGGGTGATCGCCGATCTGGTGCGGGACGGCACGACGGTCCTGCTCACGACGCAGTACCTGGAGGAGGCCGACCGGCTGGCCCACCGGATCTCGGTGGTCGACGGCGGCCGGGTCATCGCGCGGGGTACCCCGAACGAGCTGAAGTCGCAGGTCGGTGGCGACCGGCTGGACATCGTCGTCGGTGGTGACGCCGCCGAGGATGTCCAGGCCGCCCAAGCGGTGCTCGCCCGGTTCGGATCCGGCGCGGCGACGGCCGACGGGGAGACGCGTCGGGTCAGTGTGCCGGTACCGGGCGCGAGCGTGCTGTCCGATGTGGTCCGGGGTCTCGACGAGCTGGGGGTGCCGATTTCCGACGTCGCCCTGCACCGGCCGTCGCTGGACGACGTCTTCCTCGCCATGACCGGGCGTGCTTCGGCCGGCAGCGAGACGCCGCCCGCACGTGCGGGCGGCGACGGCCGTGGCGACACCGGCGACCCTGATGACCGGGATGACCGGGATGACCGGGATGACAAGGACGACCGGGATGACAAGGATGACAAGGATGACAAGGACATGGTGACCATATGAGCACCATCGAGCTGACTCCGGCGGGGCGCGGGCGGCTGTCGTGGGCCGTCGCTGACGCGTGGGTGATGTGCCGGCGCAATCTGATCCAGACCTGGCGGATACCCGAGCTCGTCATCTTCGCGACCATCCAGCCGGTCATGTTCGTCCTGCTGTTCACCTACGTCTTCGGTGGCGCGATCAACGTGGGTGACGGGGTCAAGTACGTGGACTACCTGATGCCGGGCATCTTCCTACAGACGGTGATCTTCGGGTCGATGTTGACCGGCGTGGGGCTGGCGGAGGACCGTCAGCGGGGCCTGATCGACCGGTTCCGTTCCCTTCCCATGAGCCGGTCGGCGCTGCTCACCGGCCGTACCCTGGCCGATCTCGCCCGCAACGTCTTCATCGTCGTGGTGATGCTTCTGGTAGGTCTGGCCGTGGGATTCCGGTTCGGGGAGACCACGGTGCCGGCGGCGCTGGCCGGGTTCGGGCTGATGCTGTTGTTCTCGTACGCCTTCTCCTGGCTGTCCGCCGTCATCGGGCTGTCGGTGAGTAGCGCGGAGGCGGCGCAGTCGGCGGGATTCATCTGGATTTTCCCGCTGGTCTTCGCCAGCTCGGCCTTCGCCCGGGTGGAGACCATGCCGGGCTGGCTGCAGGCGTTCGCCCGGCATCAGCCGGTGACGGTGACCGTCGACGCCGTGCGGGCGTTGTTCCTCGGCGGTCCGGTCGTCTCCGTCCTCCTGCAGTCCCTCGCCTGGTGTCTGGGTCTGTTGGTGGTGTTCGGGCCGTTCGCCGCGCGCGTGTACCGGCGGTCGGCCTCGCGCTGACCGGCGGGCCCGACCGCCGGACGCGGGCCGTACCCGACATCGCCGAGGCGGCTCATGGTCAGGTGCGGCCCTCGGTCTCCTGGGCGTTGCCCAGCGTCGCCTCGTAGGCGAGCCATTCGGCCCGCAGGACCGGCCAGCCGTCGGCGCGCAGCAGGTCCACCACGGCGGGGTCGTCGTCGACCACGACGGCGACCCGACGGCCGGCGCCGAGCTCGCGAAGTTCGGCGCGTTTGAACACCCGAGCCGGCCGACGGTCGGCGTCCGGACGCATCCGCAGCTCACCCGGCGGCAGATCCTGCTCGGTCAGCCAGCGCCGCGTCGCCTCTCTGGAACGCTCCGGCCGGCCGGTCAGCCATACCACCTCGTGGTCTCGGGCCAGCTTGCGGGCCAGTTCCACCCCTTCGGCCAGGGGGGGATCGGCGGGCGCCGCCGCGAAGAACGCCTCCCAGTCGCTGGGACTGGCGCGCAGGAAGCGCAATCGGTGTCGGACGTCGGCCACCACCCCGTCGACGTCGATGACGGCGAGCGGTCGCTGTTTCGCCGCTGTACCTGCCGGACCCGCCGTCTCCGTGCGGCCCGCCGTGTCAGCCGTGTCAGCCGCGTCCGTCACCGACGTTCCCTTTCCACCTGCTCATCGCCGACCTTCGCCCCTTCGATCGGTGCGCTGGCTTACCTGACCGGGACGGTTGCCCCGACGGATCATTGAACACGCGCGGCGCCGTTGGTTTGGTGCCGGTCGGGGGTGGCCCGCTCGGGTGGTCCCGGCGTCGCCGTCGTCCGGAACGGCCAGGCGGCGGGTGGTTGTACCGATAACGTCGCCGATGTCGTCGCATGCTTTCGTCCGGCGATGTCCCTGTGTCCAGACCGTCGCGCCGGCAGGCCAGTTCGGCCGGTCGGCGCGTTCTGGGATGTTTGCTCCGTCGGACGTGTCATGGTCGTCGGGGGGCTCGACGCCGAGCACGGCAACACACAGTGTGGGGAGGTCGACGTGTCGGGTACCCGGCGGGCGCGCACGCTCGTGGCCGGCATCCAGTCCTCGCTGGGGGCGGCACTGGCGCTCGCCGACCGGCTGGATGAGCAGGCGGACCGGATCGAGACCGAGGTGGGCTCCGGTGCTTCCGGGAAGGCCGGTGCCTCGGGGAAGGCCGGTGGCCCCGGTGAGTCCGGCGCGGGGCGGCTCGACGTTGCCGGGGAGCTCGCCCGGGCCGCCGTGATCGCCCGTTCCCGGGCGCGTGGATTCGCCGGCGCGTCCTGGGCGGCGCCCGACTGGCGGCACGGTCCCTTCGGCGTCGCCCCGGTCGGCGACCGGGCTCGTTTCCGGCCCGCTCTGTGGCAGGTCGGTCAGGTCATCGTGCCGCCCGACGATCCCACGGCGCAGCACCGGACGGTGCCACTGGCCATCCCGCTGCTGGACGGCCTGAACCTGCGGATCGAGACGACCCGGTCCAGCCGGCCCGCCGCGGTCGACCTCGTGCGTGGCCTGCTGACCCGCGTCCTCGCCGCGGCGCCGGCCGGGTGGGTCCGACTCGTCGTCTACGATCCCCACGAGTTCGGTGCCGGGCTCGCCGGCTTTGCGCCGCTGCGTGCCGCCGGTGTGGCCACCCCCACGCTCACGACGCGGGCCCGGCTCGAGGAGGTCCTCGCGGAGCTGTCGGCGGAGGTGGGAAGAATCACCGTGGACCGGCTCGGTGGCCGGTTCGACTCGTTGCGGGAGCGGGAGGAGGCCGGGCTTCCGCGTTCGGAGCCCTGGCGCGTCCTGGTGCTGCTTGGTGAGCCCCGGCTGCACGACGAGGGCGCGCGGGCGCTCGCCGCCATCGCGGCCCAGGGCCCGTCCTGCGGGGTGGTGGTGATCTCCATCGTGGAGGTCCGGCCGTCCGGCGTGGAGCCGGTCCTGGGCGGCTCGCGGGACGATCCCGATGCGGTGACGCCGCTGGATCCCGACGTCAGCGGTCTGGGAGCCGACGAGGACGAGGACTCGGTGACGGAACCCCTGCCGAGGTCGGTGGTGTTCACCGCGGTCGAGCTCCTCGCCGATCGGCCGGGATGGCGCGGGGCCGCCGCGGGAGGCTGGCGCACGTCGCTGACCGGTCTGCTGCGGGTCGAGCTGGACCCGCCGCCGCACTCCATGCTGGTCGCAGCGGTCGCGGCTCAGGTCGCCGCGGCGGCCACCCGGGAGGCCGCCCGCCCGCCCGCCATCAGCGACATGCTGCCCCGCGGCCTGTGGGAGTTCGACAGCGCAGCCGGGGTGGGTGTCGAGGTGGCGCAGGGCCCCGACGGGCCGGTGGGGTTCACCTTCGACGACGACACCGTGCACGCCCTCGTCGGCGGCCAGGCCGGGTCGGGCAAGTCGACGTTGCTCCTCGACGTGATCTACGGGATCGCCGCGCGTTACGGGCCCGACCAGGTCCGCTTCCATCTGCTCGACTTCAAGGAGGGGCTGGAGTTCGCCCAGTTTGCCGCCGGTCCGACGGACCCGTTCTACCTGCCGCACGCCGACACCGTCGGCATCGAGAGCGATCGCGAGTTCGGCGTCGCGGTGCTGCGGGCGGTCCGTGAACAGATGCGCCGCCGCGCCGTGGCGATGCGCGCGGTCGGCGCCCGCGACCTGCGAGGCCTGCGGGCGGCCGACCGGAGCTCGGCCTGGCCGCGGATCATCGTCGTGGTCGACGAGTTCCAGGTGATGCTCACCCCGATGGACTCGGTGGCGCGGGAGGCCGTCGCGCACCTGGAGGTCCTGGCCCGCCAGGGCCGCGCCTACGGGGTCCATCTGCTGCTCGCCAGCCAGACGCTGTCCGGTATCGACGCGCTCGATGCCACCGCCGGGAAGCGTGGTTCGATCTTCGGGCAGTTCGCGTTGCGCGTGGCGCTGCGTACCTCGATCTCGGAGTCACGGGTCCTGCTGTCCACGGCGAACGAGGCTGCCGGCGCGCTCTCGGGCGTCGGGGAGGCTATCGTCAACCGGCGCAACGGCCATCCTGCGGGCAACGAACTCGTCCGGGTCGCCTTCCCGGATCCGGCGGCGATAGGCGTGCTGCGTGGGCGGCTGGCGGCCACGACCGCGCGCAGTGTGCCGAATGCGAGGCCCCCGCGGGTCTTTGCTGGTCACGCCCCCGCGGTTCTTGACGACAACCCGATCTACCAGGCGTTGGACGGGCGTCCGGCGCCGACGGCCGTCGAGGCGGTTGCGGCCGAAGCGATCATCGGCGACGGTGGCGAAACCGGTCCGAGCCTGCTGGCGGGCGGTGCGTCGCCGGGGCGTGCTTGCGGTTCCGGGAGCGGCTCAGGGGACGGTGCCGAGAACGATGTCGATCCCCTCGCGCTGGTTGGCGTGCCCCTGGACCTCGCGCCGCCCGCGGTCGGGGTACGGCTCGCCGCGCTGCCCGGCCGGCATCTCGCCGTGCTCGGTCCGCTGCGTCGGGAGGCGGTCGGCATCCTGCAGGCGGCGGCGGCCAGCGTCGCCGCGCAGGTCCCGGCCGGTGGACTCGTGGTCGAGATCATCGTCGCGGAGCCGATGGCGCTCGCCGCCGCGGAGGTGCTCGCGGCGCGCGTGCGCCGGGCCGGGCATCCCGTTCGGGTCGCCGATGTCACCGGCCTGCGGTCGGTGCTGGCCGGTGCCGCCGACGAGACCCGTGTCCGGGAGGAGTCCGCACTCACCGGCAGCGTGGGCCCGGTCGCGCCGCCGCTGCGGCTCGTCGTCGTCTTTGCGATGGACGCCGGCCGGGCCGGGCTGGAGGCGCGTGACCCGGTGACCCGTCGCACCGGACTGGACGACCTGCGCACGCTCACCCGCCGGGGACCGGCGCAGCGCGTGCACCTGCTGGGCTGGTGGCGGGGAGTGTCCCGGCTGGCCGAGGACCTCGGTCCGGGTAACCGGGACGACATCGCCGCGTGGGTGGCGGCCGGGGTACCCGGCAGCGACCTGTTCGTCCTGGCCGGACACCGGTCAGTGACCGGTGGGACCATGCCGAATCGGGCGCTCCTGTTCGACCGGCACGTCCAGGCCGAACCGCGCACCGTGGTGCCGTTCGCGCCGTTGGATCAGGGGTAGTCCGATGCGGACCGACGACGGGACGGGAAGCGACGGCGACGTGGCGGCTGTCGGCGACGTGGCGGCTGTCGGCGACGTGGGGATCGACGGCCGAGCAGGCGCCGGGAGAGGACGGAACGGGATCGTGGCTGGATCTGTGCCGGTGGATGCGTCCGATCTCGCCGACCTGTTCGGCGACGCGGGCCTTGGCGACGCGGGCCTTGGCGACCCGGATCTTGACGATCCGGCCAAGGCGGCGATGCAGTACCGGCGCCTGCTCGGTGCGTCCGACGAGGCCCGGGCCCGGGCCGGCCGCGACGCCCGCGACCGACGGCAGGACGGCCGGGCGGCCGCGCGTCGGCACCGGGACGCCGCCCAGGACATCCGGGCCAGGGTCCGCAGTGTCTGGGACCAGGTCGCCGAGCCCCTCGCCCAGTATGGGCTCACCGAGCTCGACCAGCTGCGCTCGGCGGCCGGCGACGCCTCGGCCGAAGCGGCTGCCGCCGTCCCGCGGGTCGGCCTGGCGAAGAAGGGGACGGCGGATCGCGGCCTCTACCGCGACGGGGGCGGGTACGTCCCGGCCGAACCGGGCGATCGGCGGGGCCGATCATTGGCACAGGCCGGACGGGAGGCCGACCGCACGGGACGGGGGCTCGCGCGGCAGCGGCACCGGTCGGATGGCCTGCCGCTGGGGGCGGGCCGGGCTGCGCGG
The DNA here is from genome assembly GCF_000685765.2 of Frankia sp. BMG5.23. NCBI lineage: Bacteria > Bacillati > Actinomycetota > Actinomycetes > Frankiales > Frankiaceae > Frankia > Frankia sp. BMG5.23. Next base: position 66,834 of record NZ_JDWE01000019.1, on the reverse strand, counting down.
GATGGCCGCGCCGGCGGCCCGCACGAGCCGTCCGCCGCGCAGGTGGACCCGCGGACCGCGCCGCGCCAGGCATACGAGCTCTGCCTGGACGCGATGAGCAAGGCCGCCGAGCTGCGGGCCGTCTCCAAGGGCACCGGCCCGGCGTCGGCCGGGCTGCTGACGGCCCTCGCCTGCCTGCTCATCCTCGGGATCGTCGGACTTCTGCGGGCCTTCGTCGCCGCGCCCGCGCTGCCATGCCTGGTCGGGTCGACAGTGGCCGCCGCCGTTCTGGTCGCCCTCGGGGCCGGCGGCGAGGATGGGGCGAAGGCGGTGTTGCGGGCGGGCACCCTGGGAGCGGGCACGGCCGCGGTGATGGTGCTGGCTACGTTCCGGCTCGCCCCGATGGAACCGGTCGGGGTGATCGCGTCGCTGGCCGCGCTCGCGGTGGCGGTCCGCTTCGGTCTCGGCCTCGGCGGCGGGCAGGCTTCGGCCGGCGCATCGAAGAGCGGTGGTTCCAGAAGCGGTGGTTCCAGGAAGGGATGAGGACGGGTGTCAGGCACGATCGCCGACGTCAAGGCGCAGCTCGACGAGGCGTTCCGGCGCACCGAGGAGGTGGCCGGGCAGTTGGAGGGCGCGCTGAGCATGATCGAGGAGGCGCAGGCGATGGTGATCGCGGCGACCGACGGCAGTGAGCACCGTGCGGTCGAACAGTTGACCAGCGCGCTGGTGGAGACACGCGACACATTGCAGACGTCGCTGGCGTCGTTGGGATCGGCCGTGCAGGAGGTTCGGGACTACCGGGACGGTCTGTAGACGGCTGGGGTGAGGCACGGCACGCCTCCCGACGTGGGACGGGATCTCCCCGTTGCGGCTTGCCGGGGCATCTGATTACAGGAGGACACCTTTCGGGTGAGAGCAGTAACCAGATGAAGGTCTGGGTAACAACGTCCTAGCCGCGTTGCAACGCGGTGCATCCGAAAGCCGGGCTTACTACAGTCCGGATTGTCCCCGTGCGCTCGGGCGCTCGGGTTCAGCGGTGCCGGACGCCGAGTACCGCCCGTGACCAGGAGGCCGCATCCGCCGTGTCGGACTTCAACCCGCTCGACCTGTCGCTCGACCTGCCGCTCGTGCTGCTGTCCAATCGCGGTCCGGTCAGGTTCGACCGGGACGCCACCGGTCGTACCGTCACCAGGGGGGCGGGCGGCCTCGTCTCGGCCCTGTCCGGACTCGCCGAGCATCTCGACGACGCGGTGTGGGTGTGCGGCGCAGCCAGCGAGGAGGACGTCGCCGTCGCCGGGGAGAGCGCCGGGAGCTCCATCCTCGTCCAGACCTATCCCTCGCCCCGGCTCGTGGAGGGCGACCCGGACGGCCCCGCCATCCGGGTCCGGCTCGTCGTTACCGATCCGACCGCCTACGCCGACTTCTACAGCGTGTGGTCCAACCCGGTCCTGTGGTTCATCCAGCACGGCCTCTACGGCCGATCGCTGTCACCGGTGTTCACCCGGGCCGAGCACGACGCCTTCGAGAACGGCTACGCGGCGGTCAACCGGGCCTACGCCGACGCGGTGGTTGACGAGGTGCGCGCGCGGGGTGGCAAGGCGCTCGTCCTGCTGCAGGACTACCACTTCTACCTCGTGGCTGACTGGGTGCGGGAGCAGTGCCCGGATGCGGTGCTCACGCATTTCATCCACATTCCCTGGCCGGGGCCGGACGAGTGGCGCATCCTGCCCGCCGACATCCGGGAGCGACTACTGCGCGGGCTGCTCGGTAGTGATGTGGTCGGTTTCCATACCCGGCGCTACGCCCGCAACTTCGTCCTGTGCGCCCAGGAGCTGCTCGGCCTGCCGATCGACCTGGAGCAGCTGACGGTGACGGTGGCGGATCGGGTGGTCCGCGCCCGGTACCACCCGATCTCGGTCGACCCGGCGGCGCTGGACGCTACGCAGGCCTCCGAGGAGGTGGCGGCGCATGTGGCGATGCTGCGCTACATCTTCCTCGACGATGACCGTCAGCTCATCCTGCGGGTGGACCGCACCGACCCCAGCAAGAACGTCGTGCGTGGCTTTCTGGCCTTCGGCACCCTACTCGATCAGCATCCGGAGCTGGTGGGCAAGGTCAGCTTCCTGGCGCTGCTGCAGCCCAGCCGCACCGACGTGCCGGAGTACGCCGACTACATCGCCCTGATCGGCGCGGTCGTCGCGGAGATCAACGCCCGGCATACCAAGGAGGGGCGCCAGCCGATCGACCTGCGGATGGTCGAGGACTTCCCGCTCGCCGTGGCGGCCTACTCCATCTGTGACGTTCTGATCGTCAACGCGATCGCCGACGGGATGAACCTGGTCGCGAAGGAGGTCGCGGTCGTCAACCGGCGTGGCGGCGTGCTGGCGCTGTCGGAGATGGCCGGGGCGCACGAGGAGCTGGGCGAGTTCGCCGTTACCCTGCACCCCTTCGACGTGCAGCAGATGGCCGACGCCCTGTACACCGCGCTGACGATGCCGATGGAGGAGCGCCATCGTCGGCTCGCCGCGGCAGCCAGACAGGTCCGCACCCACGACGTGCGGCGCTGGCTCGACGACCAGTTGGTGGACTTGCGGCGGGTCGCCGGATTCGGGTGACCGGGCTCCCGGCGCGGGAAGGGAATGGCAAGATCGGGCAGAATGGCGAGATTGGGCAAAGGTACATCGCCATCCGGGATCGGACATGCCGATCGCGGGTAGTCTCGCACCGGAAAACGATGTGCATCGGGTCGCCGGGCGGCCCCGATGAGGACGGACGGGAGTGGACGTGGCTAGTGAGACCGGTCACCACAAGGCCAACACGGGTTCGTGGGCCGCGGTACTTCTGATCATCGTAGGCTTTGTTGTCGGGACGTTCGCCCTCCCGCTCGCCTCGGTGCCGTTGTGGATCGCGGCTGGCGCACTGCTGGTCGTTGGCGGCGTCTTCGCCCTCGCATCCAAGATCATGGAGCAGGCCTACTGAGTGCAGTGCCGATCTGGTTCACGAGGCCTGGCGCGGCACCTACCAGTTCATCGGGCTGCCGCGCCGCGGCGCTCGGCCGCCGGCCGAGCTCAGGTCGGCGGCGTTCCCGACTCAGGCCGGCGGGCCGGGTTTCGGGGCCCCTGCCGGTCCGACGGCCTCCCGCAGGCCCCGCGGCGTGACGAAGGAGACGAGCCGGGCCGAGTCCTGACCCAGCTCCGCCCAGCGCGTAACGGTCAGATCCTGGATGGCGAGTGCCGCCGTCGGAAACGTGGAGATCCGGTATCGCTCGGCCGGGGGCAGCAGGGCCACGGCCAGCGTGTGGATACCGGGATTGTGCCCGACGAGCATCACGCTGGGCACTCCGTCGTCGATCTCACGCAGCCGGTCCAGCAGGTCCTGCGCCTCGGCCAGATAGAGCCGGTCCTCGGTCAGGACCGGGACGTTCGGGGGGAGCGCATCCGCGAGGCCCTCGACGGTCTGCCGGGTCCGCAGCGCGGAGGAGCACAGAATGAGGTCGGGCGCGAGCTTGTTGTCCGTGAGATAGCGCGAGATGAGCTCGCAGCCCCGCCGGCCCGATCCGGACAGCGGTCGATCGGCGTCGTGGATTGACCCTTCGGCCCAGTCCGACTTTGCGTGCCGCAGCAGAAGAAGGCGCCGCCGTGGTTTCACGAGCGAACTCTCCGCCGTACGGGGAGGAAATCGACGGCGCGACGTCCGTCGCGTTCCAGCCGGAATTGCCGTTCCAGCCGGAGTTGCCGGGAATCCGTACCTGGCGTGGCGGGCGCGGAACGGCGAGCAGGACCCTGCAGGGCTGGTTCGATATAAAGTATGATATTCAGGGAAAAGAATTTTCCGGTGAATTTCCCAGGGTCTGTCTGTGGCAGCACGGCCCGGGGTTTCTTGCCGCCACCGCCCGGATCGTCGAATCCGGTCCCGCCGGGAGCCATACCCGTGCCCACCGCGCCCTCCCGCGTCCGGTCCCCGCGCCGCCGCGCCGCACGCCCCGCGGCGTGAGGTGATGACATGCAGACTGCCCAGGATGGGCCGGGTCCGTCAATGAGATATGGCCCGACCGGATAGCGAGGGCGTCGCGGCCGAGTCGTCTGGAACCATGATCCTGATCATCGCCGCCGATATCCGGGCAGATCGGCCGGCGTGAGGAGCCACCGCGTGACCAGGGGGGCGATCATCGCTGCGGGACGCGCCCGGGGTCACCGGGCGCGGTCCGCTCAGCTCGCGACCGACACGGACAGCAGCAGCCGGTCGGCGAAGACCAGGGCGTCGTCCGCGCTCAGCCGCCCGCGGGGGACGACGGAAGCACGCTCGTCCGAGGTCAGGCCGCCCCACACCCCGTGCTCTTCCTGACAGAAGATCGCGGTGGCCAGGCATGGGCGCTGCACCGGGCAGTCGGAGCAGATCTTGCGGGCCCGCCTCTCGGCCGCGGCCCGGGCTTTCGTGTTGCGGCCGTCCGGCGGGAAGAATGCGTCCGGGTCGCCGTCGCGGCAGGCCGCTTCCTGGCGCCAGTAGGCGGGCCAACCAGCTCCGAACGGCTGTGGCGGCAGATCACGGCCGGGAAGAACCGGGACGCCGGCGCTCATCGTGCACCGCCGGACACGTGGTGACACGCGGCGGACAGGGAGCTGAGCGTGGCGAAGCTTCGAGCGGGTAGCACGCTGGGCTGACTGGGCATACCGTCTCCTGCTGACGTTGCAAAGGCGGACACACTGCTTTTCCAGACCGCCGAATCCGGTGTTGCCTACACCCAGACAGGCAGGTCAACCTGGTCGAGCCGAGAAGCCCTCGGGCGTTCCGGGTGGAATCCGTCGACGCTGCCTTTTCGGTTGGCCTACCGTGGCCGGAGCTCCGCTCGGAAACGATCCCGTCTCGTCTCGTTAACCGAGGAACGTAGACGTCTCTCGACCGGATAGCAAGGGTTCCGGAACGCGGACGTCCGGGGCTCCGTACCGGCGTGTGCCGAGGTAGATGGTCACGCACCGTGCGCGTTCCGAGATGACTGCCGTCGGGCGGGATCGGTGTTGCCGTCGGTCGGGCTCGGTCGCCACGGCGGCCGGGTCCGGGCTCGCCGGGTACCGCCGGATGGGCGGGGAAGCGCTACTGGACAGCGGAAACAGCCTGTATGAAGATCGTTGCCGGATGACCGGTGCGGCCCGGGAGGGGCGTCGGCGGGGCATTGTCGATCAAGGTTGGAGCGGTACCCGGGTTCGATTGCGTACGGGTGACGATCCCGCGAAGGTCCGCTTACCCCGGTTCTCGGGGGATGATTTCGGTAGAGAAATGTGCGCAGAACCACATCCGATGCTTTTGCCGCTGCATGCGCCCCTGACCTCTGCGGGGTGCAGGGGCGGCGATGACGTGGCCGGCACGACCGGGATCCCCCGGGGGACCCCGGGTAGACCCCCTGGGTAAACCCGCCGGCCCGGTCGAAGCCGGTCGAAGCCGGTCGGGGCCTCGGCCGGGCCGGCGGGTCGCGGCGGTCAGCGGGCCGGGCAGGTGGGGAGTCCGGTCGCCGCCCAGCCGTGGAATCCGCCGATCACGTCGGTGGCGCGCCACAGGCCGAGCTGTCGCAACGAGTCGGCTGCGAGGCTGGAGGTGTAACCCTCTGAGCAGATCACGATGACCTGCAGATCGTCCCCCGTCGCCAGTGGCAGGCACGCGTCGCTGGTGGGGTCGAACCGCCATTCGAGGACGTTGCGCTCCACTATGACGGCGCCGGGGATCTCCCCCTCCGCGGCGCGTTGCGCCGCGGGTCGGATGTCGACCAGCACCGCGTCGCCGTTCTCGGCCAGGGCACGCGCGGCCTGCGCCGGTTCGAGTCGGTGCAGCCGGGACCGGGCCGCCGCGAGCATCGCGTCAATCCGGCTCGGTGGCGTGGCTGTGGCGTGCTCGGTTGCCGTCATGCGCCGCTCCCGGCCACCGCGTGGGTCGGAGCCCCGCGGTCGCCCCTGCCCGCCTCCATCGGCGCGGTGGCCGCGCCGATGGTGACGGCCGGGCCCAGGACCGTCGCGGCTGCCGCGGCCGCGGGTGGGATCTCGACGGCACGCGGATCCTCCGCCCGGCCGCCATCGGCCGGCGCCGGCGCGAACCGCATCGACAGTTCCGGTGGGGAGTAGGCGTGGATCGTCGTCGCGACCTGCCGGCCGCGGTTGGCGACCCGGTGGATGTGGGTCGGGTCGAAGCCGACCACGGCCCCGGTCCCGTGCCGGTGCATCTGGGAGCTGGTCCAGCTCCGGTCGTACTGGTCCTCCTCCACGAAACCCTCGGCGACCGTCAGCGCCCCCAGCGCGCCGCCGTGATCGTGTACCTCCGTCTGCTGCCCCGGATACCAGCCGATCAGCCACACCTCCACGGTCGCGGAGAGCAGCAGCCGGGTGTACCACCGGCGGTCGGGACGGTGACGGATGACGGGACGCCAGACCTCGGGTGTCGCCGCGAGCGCGGCGGTCAGTTCGCACAGGGTCACCAGGTCGATGAGGCCCGGCTCATCGCTCAGGCACGAGGCCGGCACGAAGGGGTCGGCGAGGCGGGTGGGGTCGGCGATGCGGGTGGGGTCGGCGATGAGGACCGGGTGGAGGAGGGGCACGGGTCACTCCCAAGGCGCGGGTGATGCCGGGACGCGGGTGGTGCCGGTGGCGTTCGCCGGCACACTGCCGGACACGGCCGGGCGGGGAGAAGCGGTGCCGCGCGCGAGACTGAGGCGCCAGGTCACCGCGTCGAATGAGCACGATGGTGATGTCCTGCCGGCGTTGGCCCGCCGCGACGCAGGCACGGAGCGCGACGGCACGAAGCGGTGGAGATCACGGTGCGAACGGGCTGAGCGTGGCGTCGCGCGGCCGACGGATCGTCGGGGCGGGGCGACGGAACTGCCAGCTGGACCAGCCGATCAGCCAGCCAGGGACGGCAGGCGACGAGCCACCGGCGCCGCCGGTGGCGCCGCGGGAGGATGACGCTGGCTCAGGCCCGCCCGGTACACGCCGCGCTGACGACCCGGCTCAGGTCCGTCACACGGTCGCGGTGCAGGAAGAGGTGGGGCACTGCCATGAACGATACTCTACGTTGGAGGTAGCCCGGCGCGTTATGGCCTCCCGAGACCCGGCCGGTGCCCGTCATGGCGTTCCGCCCGCTGCTCCACGGAGTGGGTGTTTGCCGGATATCCTGCATGGCAGGCAATCCTTCCGCCTGGGCAGGCGCCCGCGTCACCCTGCTGGAGCGAGGGACCGGAAATGAGGTGCCACGCGCGGTGGTTTTCGTCGAATTCCGTCGATACCCGGACGAAGGTTCGGTCATTGCCCTGGACCAGGGCCTGGGCCGATGAGCGGACCCGTCCCCGATGTCGATCGCGCGCGGCTCGAACAGCTTCTGATCCAGCTCTCCGAGCAGGTGAACGAAGTGGCGTCCGTGCAGACCCGGATGCGTGGCCTACTCGACGCGGTCGTCGACGTGGCCCGGGAACTGAGCCTGCCGGTCACCCTGCGCCGGATCGCGCAGGCCGCCTGCCAGCTCGTGGGGGCCAAGTACGGCGCCCTCGGGGTGATCGGCGACGACGGGGAGATCTCGGAGCTTATCCACGTGGGCTTCCCTGACGAGGTGCCCACCATGATCGGCAGGCTTCCCGAGGGGCGCGGCCTGATCGGGGAGAGTCTGCGCCACCCGCGGCCGTTGCGGGTGGCCGACGTCGCCCGTCATCCCGTCGCGATCGGGTTTCCCAGCGGGCACCCGCGGTTCGACACCTTCCTCAACGTCCCGATCATGGTGCGGGGCGCGGCGTTCGGAACGCTGTTCCTCGGCGCGAAGCGCGGCGGCGGCGAGTTCACCCAGGAGGACGAGGACCTGGCGTGCGCGTTGGCGGCCGCGGTCGGTTTCGCGATCGAGAACGCGCGGCTGTACGAGGAGACCAGGCGCCGGCAGGCCTGGCTCTCGGCCAGCGCGGAGATCACGACCGCGCTGCTGTCGGTTGCGGAGCCCGAGAAGGCGCTCGACCTCGTGGCCCGGCGGGCCCGTCAGGCGACTGCGGCCCGGCTTGCCGCGATCCTCGTCCCCGACGAGGTCGGCCTGGTGGTCGGGGTTGTCGACGGGGAGGGGGACGACGACCTGCGGGGCCGGGTCTTCGCCGACAACCGCCGCCTGAACGAGGCCATGCGCACCGGCCGGGCCGTGCTCGTGCCCGTCGACTCCCCGGGCGGTCCGCTGTTCGGCGCGGACCATGCCGACCTCCCGGTGAAGGTCGGCATGGTGGTGCCGCTGATGGCGGGTGGCCGGGCGCTGGGCATCCTTGTCCTCGGCTCGGGTGGGCGTTCGGCCTCCTTCGGTGGTCTGGACCTGGAGATGGCCGCGGCTTTCGCCGGGCAGGCCGCGCTCACCCTCGAACTGGCCCGGGTGCACCGCGACCGGGAGCGTCTGGCTGTCTTCGAGGAACGGGACCGCATCGCTCGGGACCTGCACGATGTCGTGATCCAGCGGTTGTTCGCCACCGGTCTGCACCTGCAGAGCCTCGCCCGGGCCGTGGACAGCCGGGCGGCCGAGCGGCTGGACGCCGCCGCCGGCGAGCTTGACCAGACCATCTCCGACATCCGTCAGACGATCTTCTCGTTGACCTCCAACGCTGCTGAGGAGACCGATCTGCGCGCCGAGATCCAAGCGGTCATCGCCCAGGCCGAACGGGCCCTGGGGATCACCCCGACGGTCCGGCTGGACGGACCGATCGACCGCGGGGTCCCCGCGGCCATCCGCCCGCACATGCTCGCGGCGCTGCGCGAGGCGTTGTCCAACATCGCCCGCCACGCGCGGGCCTCCCGGATCCACGTGTTGCTGCGGGTCACCGACGCCGACCTCCTGGTCGAGGTGCGCGACGACGGCCGCGGCCCTGGCAAGGCCTCGCGCAGCAGCGGGCTGGCCAACCTGCGACACCGTGCGCTCGACCTCGGCGGCCGGATGGAGTTCGGCCCGGGAGCGGGCGGCATCGGCACCACCATGACCTGGCAGGTTCCAGTGATCGCGCCGTTGCCCGAGCTTCGCGTGCACTCCGGCGAGGGATGGGGCGTCCTCGGTTAGCGGGTGCGGCGGGGCTGCGGGGAACCCCGGGCCTCAGAGGCCTCAAGAGCCTCAGGGATTCAGGGGTTCAGCCTGGTGGCGAACACCGCGGCCTGGGTCCGGCTCTCCAGCCCGAGCTTGGACAGCATGCTGGAGACGTAGTTCTTCACGGTCTTCTCGGCGAGGAACATCCGGCTGGCGATCTGGCGGTTGGTGAGCCCCTCCGCGATCAGCCGGAGGATACGCCGCTCCTGGTCGGTGAGCCCGGAGAGCCGTTCGTCCTCGGCCGGTCCCTCCCGCAGCCGCACCAGGACCCGGGGCGTCACCGCGGGATCGAGCAGAGACTTGCCCGCCGCCACCTGGCGCACCGCGTCCACGAGGGCGGTTCCCCGGATCTGCTTGAGAACGTAGCCGGCCGCGCCCGCCATGATCGCTGTGAAGAGCGCCTCCTCGTCGTCGAACGAGGTCAGGATGAGGCAGGCGATCCGTGGATCGCTCGACCGGACCTGCCGGCAGACCTCGATACCGCTGCCGTCCTCCAGGCGTGCGTCCAGCACCGCGACGTGGGGCTGGAGAGCCAGGATCCGGGCGACCGCCTCATCGGCCCGCCCGGCCTCCCCGACCACCTCCACATCGGGTTCGTCGGTGAGGAGATCCCGCAGCCCGCGACGCACCACCTCGTGGTCGTCGAGAAGGAACACCCGGATGGTTCCGGTGATCGACGCAGGCCCCGGTGCGTCACCGACTCCGGAACCGTCCGCCAGTTCGTCTGACACCGTTGACTCCGCCCGACCCTGACGCCGTAGAAGACCGTCGCTGTTGTCACCTGCAGCAAGCAGAATATAACGCTCGCTGTTGGAGGCGGTGACCTCGACCGCACGGAAGCGGTGTCGTGCGTCTCGGCGGATGCCGTTCGGTGAACCCGTGAACGCCGGTTCCGGCCTCATCCGAAAAGGGTAGGTCCGGGTGGCGTCCGCCGAAGTCCGGTGAGGTGTAATCGAGCGACTTCATGATGTGATTACGCCAGGTCGCAATTGGCGTGCCGACGGCGGATGCAGAGTCCGTCCGCGAGCCCGGAGGTTTCGCCTGCTCCCCGGCGCGGCGCTGCGGCCCGTTGGCCGTAGCAGGGGAACCTCGATCGGGGCCGTCCGGTGTTTGTATCGTATGTCCGCCATGTGGCAAAAAGCACCCCGCTGCGTAGCGCATCCGATCCGTCCGTCAAGATGCAGTTCTCGCCCTCAGGCGTCGGCGCCATTCTCCGGGGTCGGCCGATCATGGGCGTCTTCGGCGTAGCGGCAGACAGAGATCGAGGGAAAGGACGTGCGGTCGTGCGATGGGGTAGGGGCGACGTGGCGACCACCACGGTCGCGGCGAGGATCGCGACGCTTCTGACGGAGCAGGCCGGCGGCGGGGCGCTCACGGATCCGCGGCTCGCCGCGGCGGCCAGCCGTTCCTGGACGCTGACGGAGACGATCGACTCCGCCGGGTCCGTTACCTGTCGGGTGACCACGGCCGTTGTCGCGGGCGCCACCGCGACGGCCTCCGAGGTCCCCGTGGTGACGGGACCGCAGCCGGATCCGACCCTGTCGTACGAGCAGCTCGTTCGCTACCGTGACGCCCTGCTCGCCGCGGATTTCGCCGTTCAGGAGGTCTTCGAGGACTGGCGGACGGTCGCTCTCGACGTGCGGGTCGCGGAGGAGGCGGAGGATGCCGCTCCGGCCGACCTGCCCGAGGCGACCGGTGAGGCTGTCGAGACCGGTGAGGCCGCCTTCTCGACCGCCGTGGACTCGCAGCCGGCCGTGGACTCGCAGCCGGCCGTGGACTCGCAGCCCGCCGTGGACTCGCAGCCCGCGCAGGTCGCCTCGACAACCGGGGAACAGCCCGTCAGGCCCGCAGCGGAGGCCGCAGCGGAGGCCGAGGCGGAGGCCGCAGCGGAGGCCGAGGACGCGCCGGTCGTGACGGGTAGCCGGAAGCGGCCCGGCCGGAGGTCGGCCGACGCAGGCCGTCCGCGAGCCCGGCGCGGTCTGTTGCGACGTCGTGTTCCCGCCGGGAAAGCCGTGGCCGTGGCATCCGCGGCCGACACGGGCGGCTGCGACGACGCCGCCGCGGCCGAGGCTGCCGACTCCACCACCCCCGACTCCATCGTCGGCGGGTCGTCGGCGTCCTGATGCCGGACCGCTGGGGTGCCTGACCGCCGGGCGGGCCTTCGCGGCTTCGGGACTACTCGACGGTCGTGACGGTCGCCGCCGTGGCGGCCGTTGTCGTCGTGGCGGCCGTTGTCGTCGTGGCGGCTTCCGCCGTCGCGGCGTCCACGTCCGGCAGGTGCCGGCGGGATGCCACGACGGTCAGGCCGCGGAAGATCGGGATCGCTCAGTAGGGGCGGCGGTGGCGGGCCGACGAGTTCCCCGTGCCGCGAATCCAGCCGTGTTGGGGCACCCGGAGCGGCGTCCCGGGGCCGGCGGCTCGCAGCCGGCTGATGAACGGCATGACGAGCAACGCGCCGACCGCGAAGCCGACTACATGTGCTCCGTACGCCACGGTACCGCCGTCGGCGACGCCGAATCCGGTGAAGTAGATGTACTGCAACGCGAACCAGAAACCGAGGACGATCCAGGCCGGCAGCCAGAACGGCAGAAAGAACAGGACGGAGACCAGGCCGATGACGCGGGCCCGTGGGAAGAGCACCAGATAGGCCCCCAACACGCCGGCGACCGCGCCGGAGGCGCCGATCAGGGTGTTCGTCGACCCACCCTCCAACAAGGCGAAGCCGTACCCGGCGGCGTATCCGCAGACCAGGTAGAACAGCGGGTAGAGCAGCCTGCCCATGCGATCTTCAATGTTGTTGCCGAAGACCCCGAGGAACAGCATGTTGCCGATCAGATGAAGCCAGCTTCCATGCAGGAACATCGAGGTCAGCACCGACAGCACCGGGATCTTGTCGAAGCTGGGCGGTGATTCCACGATGCATCCCGGGTTGCCGGCCGCATCCACCCCGATCTGGCCGGAGTTCGCGGCGGTGAGCTGCGCATTGTGCACCAGTTCCCACGGGATCGCACCCCACTCCTGAAAGAACCGCTGCTGCTCACAGATGTTCTGTGCCGCCGACGTCTCCGTGCCGGCGACCGAGCTGACCACCGGTTCGAAGAAAACGAAGATCACCACGTTCGCCGCGATGAGCAGCCAGGTCACGACCGGGCGGCGGCGCAGGGGATTGATGTCGTGAATCGGGATGACCACACTGACATCCTGCCCGATGCGCCTGGGCAACTACTCCTACCTGGCACTCCTGGCCGACGATCAGCCAGGGGTCGTCGGCCTCTGCCTCCGCCGCGAAGATCACACCGGGGCGATGCCGCCGCTGGGAAACTTGGCCTCACCCTGGCCGAGGGGCCGGTCGACCGAGACGGCGAACCGTGGAAGGCGAACCATCCGCACTACCTCACTTCACAGTTCCTGGCATCCTCGCGATACTGCGTGGGCTGGAAGGCAATCCGTACGAGGACGAGGGTGTCAACCAGCTGGAGCACGCGCCAGACCGCCGAGCAAGCACGGCGGTCTGGCGCGGATGCCGATGTCGTCGCTGCGGCGCTTCTGCACGACATCGGTCGTGCCCCTGGCGTCGCCGCCGCCGACGTCACCTTCGATGATATCATCATGATGCGCGTCCGCTTGACCAATAGCGCCCATCTCGAGGAGTTCAACACGCTCTATGCGACCTGGGTCAAGGACCCCTCCCGGCCCGGACCACCGTGTGCGTCGACCTGCCCCGTGACTTCCTCGTCCTCGTCGACGCGCTCGCCGTCCTCGACGCCGCCGACTGAGTGGGGGTAGCCGCGAGTTGGACTCCTGTCGGGTTGGGGTTCGAGGGCAGGACGGGCGGGTGACGAGCTCGGGCGGGTGACGCAGTGGTGTGAGACCGCAGTTGTGTGAGACGCACGACGATCGGCCCGGGCCAGCGCCACCCAGGCCACCGCCGTCGACCGGGGTGGGCGAGAGTGGGGAGGTGACCCCTCGTTCGACGATCGCCGTCCCGCCGCCCGCGCTCACCCCCCGGCCCCAGACCCCGGTGGCGGACGTGGGCGACCTCGTCGCCCGCGATCGGCGGGTGGTCTGGCATCCGTATGCTTCGGTGTCCGGCTCCACGCCGCTCTTCCCGGTCGCATCCGCCGCGGGGACCCGGCTGACGTTGACCGACGGCCGGGAATTGATCGACGGGATGTCGTCGTGGTGGGCGGCGATTCACGGCTACCGGCATCCCGTGCTCGACGAGGCGGTGCGCGGGCAGCTCGAGACGATGTCCCATGTGATGTTCGGCGGTCTGACCCATGAGCCGGCGGTGGCCCTCGCCGAGACCCTCGTGGCGATCACGCCGGATCCGTTGCGGCGGGTCTTCCCGTGCGATTCGGGTTCCGTCGCCGTCGAGGTCGCGATCAAGATGGCGCTGCAGTACTGGACCGGACGGGGCCGGCCGGGCCGGACGCGCCTGCTCACCATCCGACGCGGCTACCACGGCGACACCTCGGGCGCGATGGCGGTCTGTGATCCGGACGCGGGCATGCATCACCTGTTCAGCCACCTGCTGCCCCGCCATCTGTTCGCCTCCGCCCCGGCCTGCGCCTTCGACGAGCCGTGTGAGGACGCTCACGTCGCCGAGATCGAGGGGCTGTTGGCCGGGCACGCCGACGAGATCGCGGCGGTCATCTGCGAGCCGGTTGTGCAGGGCACCGGAGCCATGCGGTGGTATGCGCCGGGCTGGCTGGCGCGGCTGCGCGAGCTGTGCGACCACTACGGGGTGCTGCTGATCGCCGACGAGATCGCGGTCGGGTTCGGCCGCTCGGGCGAGCTGTTCGGCTGCGACCATGCCGGCATCAGCCCCGACATCATGTGCGTGGGCAAGGCGATGACCGGTGGATACCTGTCCATGGCCGCGACGCTGTGCACCGACGAGGTCGCGGCGGGCGTCTGCGACTCGCCGGCCGGCGCGTTCATGCACGGCCCCACGTTCATGGGCAACCCCCTGGCGAGCGCGGTCGCGAACGCCAGCATCGACCTGCTCCTCTCCTCGCCCTGGCAGGCTCGGGTGCGCGAGATCTCCGCCGGGCTCTCCGCCGGGCTCGCCCCGGCCGCCGACCTGCCCGGGGTCGCCGACGTGCGGGTACTCGGCGCCATCGGAGTGATCGAGACGCGGGAGCCCGTCGACATGACCGTGATCCAGCCGCTGTTGGTGGATCTCGGGGTCTGGGTCCGCCCGTTCGGACGGTTGGTCTACACGATGCCGCCGTTCATCATCTCCCCCGCCGACGTGGCCACCCTGGCCGCCGCGATGGTCGAGGCGGTCGCCCGTACCATCTGATCGCCGCGTCACCGGTTCGTCCGCGTTACCGGTTCGTCCGCGTCACCGGTTCGTCCGCGTTACCGACGCGTCGGTCCCTACGCCGCCGCCAGGTGTCAGGAGCGGACGGCGGGCATCGAGCTGGTCCCTCGGCGGTCCCTCCCTCGGCCGTCCTTGGTCTCCGGGCGGCGGACGTGCCGTTTCCCGGGCGTGTCGGATGTGGTCTCTCGGCGGTGTCCCGCAGCCGACGCGACCGGGCGGCCCGTCGTGACGCCTCCTTCGGCCCGGCATTCGTCGTCGCAGGTCAGGTGCCATTTCCTGGGCAACTATCGCGCGCGTGCCGGGGAGAAAACACGGCTCGGCGACGCCGCGAACGGCTAAGAACCGGCATTCGGACGGTTGCGAATTGGCGAAGCGCCTTCGTACTCTTCGTTCTCGAAGATTCACCGTAAGTAGCAGCGACCAGGTTGGATTCACCGGGCGGTTCCGGCCGGGTACGGCCGTGGACAAGAACGAGGAAGGCCATCCACCAATGCCGTTACGCATACGACTGGCGCGGGGCGCGGGTTCCGTTCTGGTGGGCACCCTTCGGCGTGGCTGGCGGCGAGTCCGCGGGGTGACCACGCGGGGAGCGGGCACGACTGCCCGGACCGGTCGCGGGGCGGCACGAGGCGAAGCGTCCGCCCCACCCGCGAGCGCCGAACCCGTCGGCCCCTGGATGATCGGCCCTCCGCCGTTGGGCCCTCGCCTGGCCGGCCCTCGCCTGGCCGTGCTGCGCCTGCTCGGCCACGGCTGGATGCTGTGGCGCGCGCCCGGGGGGTTGATGCGGCGGGGGTTAATCGTAGTCTTCTGCTGGCTGAGCATGGCCGGGTTCGCGGCGGCGGGTCTGCGTCCGCGATGGACCGACCTCGCGGCCTTCGCCACCTTCGTTGTTCTCGGGGCGCTGGCCGTGGTGGCGTCCGGACGGCTGGGTGAGGATCTGACCGTTCCCGGGGCCCGACGTCATGACCTGCTGTCCACCTGGACGGTGGCGGCGGCGGTCCTGCTGCCGCCGTTCTACCCGGCGGTTGTCAGCCTGCCGCTGTGCTGGCTCGCCGGCCGTCGTGATCCAGTACAGCCGCCGCATCTGCGCGTGTTCCACGCCGCGGCGTTGGGCATCGCGGGCTTCTGTGCCTCCAGCGTCCATCTGCTGCTTAGCCCCGATCGAGGGCCGTTCACCGTCGACAACCTCGTCGGGTCCGGCGTCGCGGTGCTGGCCTTCCTCGCCGCGGTTGCGGTTTACCCGGTTGTGGCGAGGCTGACCGTGATGGGGATGAGGCTGACCGTGATGGGGATGGCGACGTCCGATGGTCGGGAGAGCCTCGATTCGTGCTCCGGTGTGGCGGCCGGTCCAGCCCGGCCGGGCTGGCCGGACCGGCCGGACCGGACCGGGGTCGTCCCGTCACCTGTCATCCCCGCCCGGACCCCGCTCCGGCATGCGTGCCGCGACCTCGTGCCCGCGCAGGCCGCCGAGATCTGCTCGTCGATCGTGGTCGCGGTGCTGTGGGCGGCGAACCCGTTGCTCATGCTGGCGATCACACCCCCCGTCCTGCTGCTGCAACGCAGCCTGTTGCACGCCGAGCTCCTGCATGCCGCGCGGTCCGACGCGAAGACCCGGCTGGCCAACCCGGCGTACTGGCGCCAGGTCGCGGAACGCGAGATCAACCGGGCCTGCCAGGTGGGGCGTCCACTGTCGGTGCTCCTGGTCGACATCGACCACTTCAAGCGGGTCAATGACAGGTTTGGTCATCTCATCGGGGACGTCATTCTGATCGCGGTGGCGGACGCGCTGCGGGCGGCGACCCGCCCCCGGGATCTCGTCGGACGGTTCGGGGGCGAGGAGTTCGTGGTGCTGCTCACCGAGGTCGAGCTGGAGAACGCGGCCGATGTCGCGGAACGGATCCGCCGCCAAGTCGCCGGAACCCACTGCCGGCTGGAGGGCCGGCCTCCCCTGTCGGTGACCGTGTCCGTGGGAGTCGCGACACATCACGGCCCCCGCGGCGACCTCGCCGGCCTCATCGCCCGTGCGGACTCCGCGCTCTACCGGGCCAAGGCCGATGGTCGTAACCGGGTACGGCTCGCCGGGCCGGTCTACAGCTCCGTCTGAGGCCGCTGCGGGCTCCGCTGAGGCGGCGGGCCCCGCTGATGCCAGGTGGCCGGTGTGCCGATCAGGCGGCGCGCGCCGCCCGGATCGTGTTGCGCAGCAGGAGCATCGTGGTGACCGGTCCCACGCCGCCCGGCACCGGGGTGAGGGCGCCCGCCACGGACGAGACGGCCGCGGCGTCCACGTCACCGACCTGCCCGGTCTCGGTCACGACGGTGCCGACGTCGATGACGGCCGCACCCGGGCGGACGAAGCCGGCGCCGACGAGGCGGGGATGGCCGGTGGCGGACACGATGATGTCGGCCTCGTGGGCGATGCTCACCAGTCCCTTGGTCCGGGAGTGGCAGATCGTCACGGTCGCGTCCTCGGCGAGCAACAGCAGCGAGACCGGCTTGCCGACCACTGGGCCGCGGCCGATCACGCATACCCGGGCGCCGGACATCGGGATGCGGGCCCGGGTGAGGATCTCCACCACCGCGGCGGCGGTGGCCGGCGCGAAGCTCGGCAGACCCAGCGCGAGCCGGCCGAGACTGCTCGGGTTCATCCCGTCGACGTCCTTGGCCGTCGGAATGTGCTCGCCGACCTCGCGGGAGGTCAGCCCGTCTGGCAGCGGCGTCTGGACGATGATCCCGTGCACGGTCGGATCGGCGGCGACGGTGTCGATCGTGTCGAGGATCGCCGCCGGCTCGCCCTTCGGCTCATGCAGCACACAGCGCACGCCGACCTTGCCCGCGGTCCGTTCGATGATCTCGGCATAGGAATACGCGGCCGGATCCGCGGTCGGCAGGACCACCGCCAGGGTCGGCGTGACTCCCGCCGCAGCCAGCCTCTCGGCCTCGTCGACCACGTACCTGCCGATCTCGGCGGCCATCGACCGCCCGTCGAGCATCCTCATGTGCCGTTCCGATCCTCGTCGTTCTCGTGGTCTGGCTCTCGTGGCCCTGCGGTCCTAATGGTCCGTTCGGGCCGTTCCGCACGTCCGGGCCGTTCCGCACGTCCGGGCCGTTCCGTACGTCCGGGCCGTTCCGTACGGGCAAGTCACCGCTGTCCGCAGGCCTTTCCCGCACTCGCGCGGGTTATGCCGTCCTGGCCCACCACGCCAAACCTGGGGAAGGCCCGGGATGCGCCGGCGCAGCGAGCGGGGCGGCGGCGGGCACGGTTGTACCGTAGCAAGGCGCGTGGGCAGGTAACCTGCGCGGGGGAGCACGCCAGGGCGGCTCGGTGCACTCGGTTCCAGAACGCTCGGTTCCAGAACGGTCGGTTCCAGAACGGTCGGTTCCAGAACGGTCGGTTCCAAGCCGGTCGGTTCTCGTGCCTCGGATTTTCGGAATAACGGATCCTCCCTGGGAAAGCCTTCCGGAAGAGGCCCGCCCCTGTGCGGTGGTGCAGCCGAGGTGGGCGATTTCCGAGCGGAAATCCGTGTATTACTAGATATGATCTTCCCGGTTCGGGGTGATGGTGGCAGGTGGTGCGGTCCGGCGGAGTGGGCTGGCCGGTCGACGTTCGCGATCGTTCGAGTCGACCGCCGCTCGCGGCACGTAGCGGCCCGCTCCTCGCTGTGACATCTACGGACGGCCGGAGCGACGCACCTGAAACGACGCACCTGGCCGGAAGCGTCCGGTGCCCGCTACGCCGCATCCCGAGCCACCCGCCACGCTGGCTGTACTCAGGAACTCCGGCAGGCTTGCCGGATGTAGCGATATGAATGCGACATTCGTCCTGCTGCGATGAGTCCACGGAACTTGATGTCAGGTAGGTAGCGAGGGTATATCCTTCACCATTTTCCCGAGTTTATTGTCCTGCTTCTCTTCTCGGCTACCATGGAGACGTCCCGTCCTTGACCACGACGTGGAGTATCGAGATGAAGTCATCCGCCGCACGACCATCCGTGCGATTCTTCTGGTTTCATTCCTGGCCGCCGGCTCTCCGTGACCGGGGAGTTGCCCTCGTTGAAGGCACGTCAGCTTCTGCGAGTGCCTGGACGATTGGGATATCGAGTGACAAAATAGGACGGTTCAGCTCATCGATGGCTGGAGGCGGACGGACGTCCACGACTTCGTCTTGCTTTTCATGACCGGATCACCGTCGGGCCGGGGGTCGTCCGGCAGATACTGGTCAAGCAGGTGGGGCTGACGGTCGAGGAGGCGTTTGGAGGTGATCGATAGTGTCTAAGGTGGTATCGGTGCTGGTTCGCCGGGACGGCCCCTGCTGGTCGGCCTGGTCGCCGCAGTGTCCTGGTCTGGTGGCCGCCGAGACGACCGCCGAGGAGATGCGTGCCGCGTTGCCGGACCTGATCGCCTGGTACTTCGACGGGGACCCCGACGTCAACCTCCGGATCCACCTTGAGCTGGAGGTGCGCGGTGTCATCGTCCGGATCGCGCAGGATGCCGACGCCTGGGAACGGCAGCTGGTCGCCGAGCGTCTGGGCGCGGCCTTGGGCGTGGACAGTCAGGCGGAACAACTGCGCGCCGTGCGGGCGAACGCCGCGGGCGAGGTGGTGTATGTCTGTGCGCTGCCGTCGGACCAGATCTCCTGGCTGACCGGGCAGATGGACGACGAGGACGATGCGGTCGTCGTCGCGCTTCCGGCGACGGAGAGCGAACTGTGGACCTTGCAGTTTGACGCGCTCCGGCGGCGAGGTGAAAAAGCGCCGGGTGCCGGCTACCGGCCGGAGGCAACCTTTGATGAGATCATGGCGACGTTCGCCGGGCCACGCCTCCAGCTCGGCGCATGACAGCCCGGCCCCGCGCCGGTCGGCCCCCGCCGGTGAGCGCCCGCGTGACGGCGGGAATCTCCGCCCTTTGGGCGGAGAGGATGTCAACGGGGGAGATCGCGCAGGATGAGGTCGAGGCCCGCGAGGAACTGGGCCTCGTTCTCCTCCCGTAGATGGGGTGCCGCATCGGAGAGATCCGGGTGGTGTTCGGCCGGCGGGCGTACCGCCGCGACCGGGCCGCCGCGGGCGCCGGCCCCCTCCCGTTCCACGGCCCGGGCGAGCTGGCGGGCCTCGCTGAGGGTGTGGCCGAGGGTGTAGAAGAGCAGCGTCTGGTAGACGTTGGCGGCGTCGGCCGGATCCATGCCTGCGCGGTGAAGCTGGGCGACCGCGTGATCAGCCCGCTCCCAGTAGGCGCCCACCCCGGGCGGGCGGCGCAGCACCAGCGGCGCCAGGGTCGGATGCGCCAGCAGGGAGCGTCGGAGCTGACGGAAGTTTTCCCGGATGTCCCGGCGGGGGTCGTCGGTCTCCGGCAGCTCCTCCACCCCGCGGATCACCGTGTCCGTCAGCGCGTCGAGCAGCGCGTTCTTCGTCGCGAAATGTCGGTACATCGCCGTGGGATCCACGTCGAGGAACGCGCCGAGGGCCCGCATGCTGAACGCGCCCGCGCCGTGCGTGTCCACGACCTCCATCGCTGCCGCCAGCAGCACCTCCCGGGACAGCGTGCCCCGTGGGGTTCGCCGGGAACCGACCCGCCGACCTCGCCGCCTACCGGTGTCCGCGTCGACGGTTCCGATGCCTTCTGGCTCGTCATCATCGGTGCCGGGATCGTGCGTGCCGGCGTCACCCTCCCGGTTGTCCTCGGAGTCTGGGCTCTCGTCGTCGGACCGGGGTGGCGTGGGATCGTTGGTCTCATCGTCGATGGCATCATGATAGTCAACGATGTTGACGCCGTCCCGCGGCTCGCGATGGTCTACTCCTCGGCCCAGGTTTCGCGCACCGGCCCGTCGCCACGGCGCTGCACCCGCACCCCTCGATAGCCCGGTCGCCAGCTTGCCAGCACGATCTCCCCGGCCGGCTCGTCGACGCTCGTGCGGACCACCTCGGTGAGCTCGACGCGGAAGAGGTCGAACGGCGTCGGCGGGCCGACCTCGGTGGCGAAGGAGGCCAGGACCTCCTCATCGTCGATCCACCGGGCCCGCCCGGAGACGCGGATGTCGCCGCCGGCCAGGTCCTGGCCCGGCCCGGGATTGGCGGCCAGGGCGAACCGGGGGTCGCGACGCAGGTCCCGGGACTTGCGCGCATCCGGCATGCTCCCGAGCCACAGCTCCCCGAACCGGAAGTTCGTCTCGATTCCGCTCGTGCGCGGGGAGCCGTCGGCACGCACGGTGGCCAGGATGTGATGGCGGAATGCCGCGAACCGGGTGCGCGCGGTCTCGGCGAGGGCGGGTTGTGCGGCCTCGAAGTCGCGCCAGGATGTCGTCACCGCGCCATCATGACCTGAAAACTCTGCCATCTGCGGTCCTGGTTCACGGCTAGGCTTCCCAGACGTGCGATCGAGCCGACTCACCGCGTTGCTCCTGCATCTGCAGGCCGTGCGGCGGGCCCGCCTGACGCCGACGGCTGGCGGGAGGTGGAGCTCGCGACGGAGGGGCTCCAGGTGGCGCTCAGCCAACTGTGTGCCCTGGCGGACGGGGTCGTGGTGCTCGCCCCCGCCGAGTTGCGCACCGCCTTCGCCGAGGTGGGTCGGCGCATGGCGGAGAACAATATGGCGGGGAACAGTGCTGCCGCGGCGGTGGGAAGCAACGCTACCGTCGCGGGAGATCGGGAGATGCCGGTGAAGGAGGTCGCGCCATAAGTACCGGTGGGCTGCTAGTTGTCGCTCTGGTGATGGCCGTCGGCCTGGTCGGCGTCGTCCTCCCGGTACTGCCGGGCCTCGTCCTGGTCTGGGGCGCGGGTCTGTGGTGGGTGATCGCGGACGGTGGGGGAGTCGGCCGTTGGATCGTGCTGGCGCTCATGACCGCGCTGTTCGTGATCGGGGCGCTCACCAAGTACGTCCTGCCGGCCCGGGCTACGGCCGGTCGGGGGGTGCCGTGGCCCAGCCTGGCCATCGGCGCGGTGTGCGCGATCATCGGCTTCTTTGTGGTGCCGGTCGTCGGGCTCCTGATCGGTGGAGTGGTCGGGATCTACCTGGCCGAGCTGGCGCGGCTGGGGGATGCGCGAGCGGCGGGCCGCACGACCTGGGCCGCGATCGTCGCCTTCGGGGTCGGTGTGGTCGTGGAGCTCGCCGCCGGCGTCGCGATGGTGCTCGTCTGGTTGGTCGGCGAGTTCGTCGCGTGATGACACGTGACGACTCATGGCGATTCGTAACGATTCGTGACGTCGTGCTGCTGGTTCTGGTCTTCCGGAGTCCGCGGGGGCCGGGAGTCCGCGCGTCCCGATCCGGGGAGTCGACCGGCCCCGAGCCTGGTGGGCCGGTCTCCCGACGGCACCCTCCGCCGCATGATCGCTATGTTAAGTAGGGGTAACCATTTCCGGTGCTCCGTGGTTGCCGCCTCGTCCGTCGTGTGCGGCTGTTAGCATCGTCCGAGTGATGCTGATGGAACGTCTCCTGACGGATCTCAATGGTGGACGGCGAATGTTCCACTCCGAATTTCACCGGGCTATCGGATCGAACCCCGGATGAGTGATCCGGGGCGGACCTGCCGAAAATCTCAGAAATTTATACGATATTTTTTCCATTATTGTTCAGAGTGGCCGTGGTCAAAGTCGCGGTTCCTTTTTATGTCACATTCCTCCGGGGCTCCGCAGTGGTACCGGGCGCGCCCGCGGAGTCACCGGCCGATGCGGCGTCCGTTCTTTCCCCCGATGTCCTTCCCTTCTATGTCCTTCCCTTCGACGTCGAGGATCGTGTGGAGGCAGCCGGCCGCCGGGTTCCGCGGCCGCGGTCTGGTCGAGGCCTGACGACGTGACCGGGAAACGTAGCGCGCAGGCTCCGTCCTTGAGGGCGGGGAGGATGCCAAGAGAGGAGACCGTCCCGTGCGTGTCCTGGTGATCGGATTCGGGCAGGCGTTGCTCAACCAGCTGGGTTCGGCGCTGCCGCCGGGCAGTGTCACCCTCGTCGAGGACCCGGATCTGATCGACCGGCGGCGGGTGCGGCCGGCTGTCGAGAAGCTGCCCTGCGTGGCGGCCCTGCTCCCGGCGGCCTACCACCAGAGCGAGGACTTCCTCCCCGTCGTGCTCGCCGCGGCGGCCACCGGGGGACCCTTTACCGCCGTCGTCCCGGCCCTGGAGTACAGCGTCCCCGCCGCGGCCTTGGCCGCGGCCGCACTGGGCCTGCCGGGCGCGGGAGTCGGGGCCGCCCGATGCCTGTCGGACAAGATCGAACTGCGCCGGGCGGCGACGGCGGCGGGCATCGCGACCCCGCGCTGGCGGGAGGTCTTCGGCCCGGATGACCTCGCGGCCTTCGGGGTGGAGAGCCCGGTGGTGCTCAAGCCCGCCAACCGGCACGGCAGCCTCGGCGTGCAGATCCTCGACGCGGTGGAGGACGGGCCGCTCGACCTGGCGGCCATCTGGTCGGCGACGGTCGCCGCCCTCGACGACGGCGCGCTTCCCAACCGCCCGTTGCACTGGCGCTACCTGGTGGAGAGCCGGATGGTCGGCGCGGAGTTCAGCGTGGAGGCGCTGGTGCGCGACGGTGTGCCGAGCTTCGTCAACGTGACGGCGAAGCGGGTGCTGCCCGGGCGGCACCCGGTCGAGACCGGGCACGTCGTGCCGGCCCCCGGACCCGCGGCCAGGACCGCCGTGCTGAGCCGCGCGTTGACGCGTCTCATCGCGGCGATCGGCTTCCGGGACGGCATCCTGCACGCCGAATGGATGCTGACCGCCCGCTGCCCGGACGACCCGGTGCTCATCGAGTGCGCCGGGCGGATCCCCGGTGACAGTCTGGTCGAACTCATCGACCTGGCCTACGGAACCTCGCTGGCCGCGGACTACCTGGAGATTCTTTCCGGGGGGCGGCCCGCGCCGGCCGCGGTGGCGAGCGCCGCTGCGGCGATCCGCTTCCTGAGTGCCTCACCCGGTCGGGTCGACGCGGTCGACGGCGTCGAGGTCGCGCGGGCGGTGCCCGGGGTGCGGCGGGTGGCGCTGGCGGTCACCCCGGGCACGTCCATCCCGCCGCTGCGCTCGTCGGGCGACCGCATCGGCGAGGTGTTGGCGGTCGGCCCGACCCCGATGGATGCCGAGGCCACGGCGGCACGCGCCGCCGGGCTGGTGCGCGTGGCGGCGGCAGGGGCTCCGTTCGGCGCGGCTGTCATGCGGATCTAATTCCGTTGCCGCCGTCGCTCACCCTGATTATGAACACGTAAACGCCTGCCCGATCGGCACGTCGCGTACCCGCGCTATCCCGGGCTCCGCGTCCTGGTCGCATAATGCCGAGGTGGAACGCACCAGCGAGAAATCAGATAGATGATTCTTGGCCTGTGGGTCGGCGTCCGGCGGGTGAGTACGGACATCGCCGTCGATCTGTCTGCGGCTGCTGCTTCCACGCTCTCCCCGCGGCCGTGTTCCGCTTTTCCGTGCCTTTCTCCTCGTTGGCCGATGGGGGCCGAGGGCGCGCCGTGGCGGGTGCCGCCGTCGCGGCGGGGGTGATGGTGTCGGGGGTGCCGGTGTCGGGGGTGCCGGTGTCGGGGGTGCCGGGCCGGCGCGGTCGCGACCTGGTCACCGGATGACCGGGGTTACCGGATGACCGGGTCGACGGTTCTCATCCAGAATCCGACGGTGGTGCAGCCGGCCGAGACGTCGGTGTTCCTGGCACCCCGTCCGTCCTACGACCCGGTCCGGGCCGCGGCCGAGTCCGCCGCGGTGCGAGCGGCGCTCGCCGACCTCGGGGCCCGTCCCTGTGCCCCGTCCGAGATCCTCGCGGCGCTGCCCCGGGAGGTCTTGATCGAGCTCGCCGTCCGCGCGGTCAGCGCTGAGGACGACCTGCGAATGGCCGCCGCCCGCGAGGCGCTCCACGACTGGTCGGCGCCGGCGCTGGTGCCGGTGGTGCTGCGCCAGCCGCGGCTGCTGCTCGACCCCGGCGCCGCCCGCGGCGTGATCGGTCCCGACCAGGCGGACGAGAGCTACGCTCTGCGTCCCCTGGCCGGGTTGATGTTTCCCCGTGATCATTATGTCGATCTCGGTGAAGCGGTCGCGGTCGGCCGGTTGCGGCGCCGGGACCGGGCCCGCGAGACGGTCGTCATGGCGGCCGTGCTGCGCGGGTTGCGGGGCCGATCGGCCGAGGTCCGCGTCCCGGAGCCGCTGTTCCTGGAAGGCGGGGATCTGGTGAGCTGCGGCGATGTGGCCGTCCTCGGCACCGGTTGGCGGACCAGCCCGGCGGTCTGGGGGCTGTTGCGTCCGCATCTGCTGGCCAGCTTCGGTCACGTGGTGCGGGTCCGCGACGAGCTGCGGCGTGACGGCCAGCCCCATCTGAACTCCTGGCTCGGCCTCGGCCCGGGGATCGCCCTCGTCGCCGCCGATCGGCTGCACGCCCCGGCGGTGGTGGAACGCGACGGCGTCGCCGGCCGGGAGACGACGCTGGTCGACGCCCTGCGAACGATCAATCTCGCCGTCTGTCCGCTGGCACCGGACATGGTCGCGGCCTTCGCCGCGGGGGTGTTCTTCCTGCCGGCCTTCGCGCCGCCGGAATCGGTCCTCCGGTCGGAATCGGTCCTCCACTCGGAGCCGGCCGCCCTGGTATCCACGGCGAGTGCGCCCTGGACCGAACCGGTGCTGTCGCGGTTCGGGATCCAGACCGTCGCGGTGCCGTTCGACGAACATCACAAGCAGTTCGGCAGCCTGCACCGGGCGCTCAACACCGTCCCGCTGCGCTGATGGCATGGCGCTTGCGGTGGGACTAAAATGCTTGCATGGCGACGATTCATGTCCGCGAGGTGCCGGAGGAGACCCTCACCATCCTCAAGGTCCGTGCCGCGCGCGCGGGCCGGTCATTGCAGCAGTATGTGCTGCAGCTGCTGGAGGGCGAGGCGGCGACGCTCACGGCCGAGGAAGCCGCGGACCAGGCCCGATCGATCGCCTCCCGCGGCACGGTGACCGCGACCGACGTCGTGGACGCGATAGCGCGGATGCGCGCGGACCGTGGATGATCGTCCTGGACACCTCCGCGCTGGTGGAGTTTCTGGTCGGCACGGATGACGTCGCCGACGTGGTCCGTGCCCTGGCCACCCGGGAGCGGATCGCCGCGCCGCACGCGGTCGACCTGGAATGCGCCTCGACGCTGCGCGGCCTCGCCCGCGGTGGGAAGCTGCCCGAGGGCGAAGCATCACGTGCCCTGGAACTGCTTGGTCGCATGAACCTGCGACGCTATGGCCACGCCCCGCTCCTCCCCCGGATCTGGGAACTACGCCACAACATGTGGCCCTACGATGCCGCCTACATCGCGCTCGCGGAAACCCTGAACGCCGACCTTGTCACGGCCAACCGGAGACTCGACCGCGTTCCGGGTCTCCGCTGCACCGTCCGTGACCTCCAGAACGGGCCGTGAACGCTCCGACCGGACCCGGCTCGCCTCCAGCCCGAGCCCCAGCCCGGTCAGGTGGGAGTCGAACCATCAGCGTCGGCTTGCGGGGCGTCGGCTGCGGCATGCTACCGGCATGCCTGATTCGCGGATCAGCCTGGCCGATGCCCTGGAACTGAGGCGGACCGGCGACCTGTGGCTGTTCCGCGGCCGCACGGCGGCGGACCGGGCGATCCAGACGACGACCAACAGCCCGGTGAACCATGTCGGCATGGCGGTGGTCGTTGACGATCTTCCGCCGCTGATGTGGCACGCCGAGCTGGGGAAATCGTTGCCGGACGTCTGGGCGGGCACGCATCAGCGCGGCGTGCAGTTGCACGACCTGCGTGCGGCGGTGGAGGTCTGGGCAGGCCGTTTCCGTTCTGGAGCGGTGACGACCTGCGTCTGTCCGGAGGCTTCGTGCTGGGCGGGGAGATCGTCGTGGACGTGGACGACTCTGCCTAGCGTCGCGTCCGGTGGGTTCGTGCGGCGGCCGTTGACCAGGATTCGGTTCCTTGTCTTTCCAGAGCCTTTCGTGCCCGATTTATCCCTCTGGATAGGCAGGATGCGTCTGGGGGGATGCCGTCGTCATGGGGATGCCGTCCAGGTGCGGCACGGTGATCGCGGTGACCAGCAGGCCGCGGGCCGAGAGCCAACGACCGCCGAAGCCGGTCAGCTCACCGCCGGCCAGCCGTGGTCCCGCCACCAGGAGTTTCGCGGTGAAGGTGCCCCGGGCGGCCGGGCTCGGTGCCGGCGGGCCCATAGGTGCGGTGCCCGGGTGGATCACGAGGGCGGCGTCCCCGAAGCCGAGCCAACGTTCCGCCAACGGGTACCACGCCTTGTAGACAGACTCCTTGGCGCTGAACAGCAGCCGGTCCCAGCAGACGGCCGGGCGGGTGCGGGTGAGGGCCGCGAGCCAGCCCGCCTCGGCGGGAACGGTGATCTCCTTCAGCACCCCGCCGGGTGTGGGCTCGTTCGGCTCGGCGTCGATGCCGATGGTGTGGACCTCCGCCGCCCGGGCCACCGCGGCCGCCCGGTAGCCGGCGCAGTGGGTGATGCTTCCCACCACTCCGTCCGGCCAGCCGGGTGCGCCGCGGGAACCGGGCAGGATCGGCGCCGCCGGAAGTCCGAGCCCCTCCAGCGCGCGATGCGCGCATACCCGGGCGGTGGTGAACTCGCGGCGCCTCTTGTCGACCGCGCGGCTCAGCAGCGCAGCCTCCTCGGGGAACAGCACAGCCGAGGGATCGTCCTCAAACGCCTCGACGGCGACGGCTGCGGCGGGCAGCAGGCTCGCGAGCAGGCGCGGATCCACCCTCTTTACTCCGGTACCCGTTACTCCGGTAGCCGTCCCTGACGTCGAAGCCGGCGCCCCCGGCGGCGCCGAGCCTGCCCCCGGCGCCAATCTCGATCCCGGCGTGGAACTCGATCCTGGCATCGCGCTCAGTCCCGGCGGGCCGGCGGTGCGGGGAAGGGCAGGATCTGCCGTAGCCCGGACCATGGCGTGCCCCACGCCGCGCGTTCCCGAGGGTAGCCCATCGAGACCTCCTCAAAGCGGACGTCGTCGTACCAGGTGGTGCGGGGAATGTGCAGATGACCGTAGACGACAGCGTTGGCCCGGAACCGCGTGTGCCAGTCGGCCGTGCTCGTGGTGCCGCACCACAGCGCGAATGTGGGGTACCGCAGTACCGCGGTGGGCTGACGGACGAGTGGCCAGTGGTTGACGAGCACCGTTGGCATTGTCGGATCTATGTCGCCGAGGCGCGCCCGGGTCTGCGCGACCCGGGCCCGGCACCAGGCGTCGATGGTGGGATACGGGTCCGGGTGCAGCACCCATTCGTCGGTGCATACGATCCCGCTTTCCCGGGCCAGGGCCAGCGCCTCCTCCTTCGTCGCCGTTTCGGCGGGCCGAAAGGTGTAGTCGTAGAGCACGAACAACGGCGCGACGACAACGGGGCCGCCCGCGCCCTCCCAGACCGGATAAGGGTCCTCCGGGGTGACGACGCCCAGCCCGCGGGCGATCTCCACGAGATGCCGGTAGCGTTGTTCGCCGCGCAGCTGCACCGGGTCCTGCTTGGGAGTCCACAGCTCGTGATTCCCCGGCACCCAGACAACCTTCGCGAAACGCCCGCTGAGCTGCTTGAGCGTCGTCTCGATATCGGCGATCGTCTCGGCGACGTCACCGGCGAGGATCAGCCAGTCGTCGGATGATCCGGGTGCGATGTCCTCCACCATCCGCCGGTTCTCGGGGTAGGCGACATGCACGTCACTGACGGCCAGCAGCCGCCCGGGCGAAACCGGGGAATCCGTCCGGGACACAAGGCGAAGCCTACCGGCGCGGCCACCGGCGTGTCCGCCAGATGAAAATGCTGTTCCGGTGTTCGAGATGGCGCCGGGTGGGCATCCTGATCGAGGATCATCGCGAGGGATCGGTGACGATCCCTCGAGGACGACACGATGAGCCGACGGATCCAGCCGATCTTGCGGGAGTGGACAGCGATGAACGACAGCGGGCAGCGATGAGTGGTGGGCAGCGATGAGTGACAGCGTCGGAATCGGGCTGCTCGTCGCCCTCGGGGCTCTCGTCATGATCGTCCTGGCGCTGGCCGTGGCCGCGCTGGTCGCCGTCCGGAAGTACCGGCTGCCGTTGCGGGGCCTCGTGGCGACCCTGGCGGGCCTCGCCTACGTCATCTCCCCGGTGGACGCCGTCCCGGAGATTCCGCTGGGGCCGATCGGCCTGATCGACGACATCACCGTGATCATCGCGACCGTGGTCTACCTGCGTGGCCTGATCGCCGCGCGGCGGGGCCTGGACCCGGCCGGGATCGATCCACCCGGCCGGGCGCCCCACCCGATGCCGCGGCAGCCTCCGCCGCCTCGGGTATCAGGCCGGCGCCGCGGTGCCCGCTGAGCAGGCTGCCGCTGAGCAGGCTGCCGGGGCTGGCTGGAACACCGGGGCTGGCTGGAACACCGGGACCGGCCCCGGTGTTGTCCGCGACATGACTTCTGTCACCTTCGCGATCACCTGGGATTACCGTTGCCCGTTCGCCCGCAACGCACATGAACACGTTTTGACTGGTCTCGCGGCCGGTGCCGACTGGAACGTCACCTTTCTCCCGTTCTCGCTGGGGCAGGCGCACGTGGAGGAGGGGCAACCCACCGTCTGGGAGAAGCCCGAGCAGGACTCCGGGATCCTCGCCCTGCAGGCCGGCGTCGTCGTCCGCGACGAATACCCGGATCTGTTCCCCTCCGCCCACCGGGCGCTGTTCGCGGCGCGTCACGACGAGGGCCGTCACCTGGAGGACCGGGCGGTCATCCAGGAGACGCTCGCGGGGGTGGGGCTGCCCGCCGACGAGGTGCTTGCCCGGGTTGACGATGGCGCTCTCGACAAGGTCCGCGCCGAGCACGAGCAGTACGTCGCCTCGCATACCGTCTGGGGCGTGCCGACCTGGATCGCCGGTGATCAGGCCGTGTTCGTCCGGCTGATGAACCGTGCGCCGCTCGGTGCCGACCCGGCGGGTTCCATCCGTGCGGTGGAGCGCATCGTCGACCTGGTGACCGGTTGGCCCGAGTTGAACGAGTTCAAGCACACGTCCATCCCACGCTGATCTTCCAGGCCGGTTCGGTCCGTCCCGGTACACCCACGGCGCCGGGGACAGCGGCCGCGCCGCCCGCCATTCCCCTGTCGGCGCCCGGCGGTGTCAGACGTTCAAGCCGCGTCAGGTGCCCAGGTCACGTGAGGTGCCCAGGTCACGTGAGGTGCCCAGGCCGCGTCAGACGTCCAGGCCGTAGCTGCGGGCGATCGCAGCCAGGCCGCTGACCCCACCCTGGCCGAGCGCCCGGAAGCGCCAGCCGTCCTGATCCCGGTAGAGCTCACCGAACAACATCGAGGTGTCCCGCGCGGCGGCGGTGGTGAGGTCGTACCGCACCAGCTCGTCATCGGTCGACGCGTTGACGACCCGGATATAGGCGTCGGTCACGTCGCCGAAACTCTGGTGTCGATAGTCGGCGTTATGGATGCTGACCGGGAAGACGATGCGCGTTATTGCACTGGACAGCAGGTCGAGACGCACCTCGATCTGTTCGTCGTCGCCCGCACCCTCACCGGTGAGGTTGTCACCGCGGTGCACGATCTCGCCGCGCGGACTACTGAGGTTGTTGTAGTAGATGAAATAGCTGCGGTTGGGAGCTCGCCCGTCCGCCTGCAGGGCAATGGCGCTCGCGTCCAGGTCGAACTCCTCCGATCCGGGAGCATTCGGATCCCAGCCGAGGCCGACGGTGATGTGCGTCAGGCCGTCGGTGGCTCCGGTGAGCGCGACGCTTCCACCCTTGACGACGTCAATGCCCACGGTTCTCCGATCCCACGACGTTCTCCGGCCCGGCGGCCCCGGCCGGTGCGATGTTCGCGATACGTGACTACCCAAGCACATGAGCGTGTCGCTGGTGCGTGCATCCAGGAGACTGTCCCGACCGGTCTCGGCCGGTCCTGCTGGTCGCGAGCGGCGACGGGTGTCCGACGACCGGTAGCCTACTGGGGAGGAATGGTCACCGACCGATTGGTGTCGGCATCGTTGCGCAGTCTCCAGGATCGTGGCCGGGGACGGAGCGCGGCCACCGGCGGCATCGGCCGGCCCGAATTGGCTAACGTCGGCAACCGTGGATCGACTACCGTTGCTTGTCGGGTCCGGTGACATCGCTCGGGCGCTGGGTCTGACCCGCCAGGCGGTCGACCATCGGCTCCGGATCGATCCGGCCGCGCCGAGCCCGGCCGCGGTGGTAAATCGCACCGCCACCTGGGGCGGGACCCGGATCTGGTGGCGAGCGGAGATTGATCGTTGGCTTCGGCTCGAACCCGAGCACTGGGAAGTGCGCTGAGGGAGGCCGCCGGGAAAACGCGCTGACGGAAATCTGACGGAAAGCAGAGAGGTCCGCCCGGGGCATCCGGTGGCCGGCGGTGGACGTCCACAGAACGTGGGACGTGGAACGTGGGACGTGCTCGATGGACCGGCCTACCCGCCACGTCCGTGTTGAACGATCGTTGTTGAACGATCATTGAGGAAACCGGGCGGGTGGCCATCGCCATGCCGCCGGTCGGCTGATAGCGTCTGATGCCACCGTCCGCCGGGTGACGGTAGGTTCGGGGGCGCATGGTGCTGGCTTTTGAGGGTACCCGATGAAGAACTACTTCTTCATCTCCTATGCGGCAGATGAGGATCGGCGCTGGGTGCAGCGCTTTCACGCCGATCTCGAGTACGAGCTGCGGGTTCAGGTCGGCTCCGCGGTGGGCGGAATCCTGGACACCCGTCCGCGTCCCGGCATGGACGCCGACCTGGCCCTGGCCGCCGGCGCCGGCGGAACCCGCGTGATGGTGGCGCTCTGTTCCGATCCCTTTTTCAGGGACGCCTGGTGCGGGCGCGAGTGGGAGGTCTTCCACTCGCGCATCGAAAATTTCAGCAAGGCCGGTGCGACCAGACTGGAGGACGGTTTCCTCCGGGTGCTGTGGCGTCCGACGCAGGATCCCGTCCCGGCGGTCGCGACGAGGGATCTCGCGGACGCGAGCGCGGGACTCCCCGACACCTATCGCCAGCGCGGCCTGCTCTGGATGATGCGCAAGATGCTGCTCGGGGCGGGCGGGTACTACTGGTTCGTCCGCATGCTCGCGGCGCGGATCGTCGCGGCCCAGCAGATCACCCTGGACCCGGTGCCCGACCTCGCGGTGCGCCGCGCCGCCGCGGCCTTCGGCTCCCACCCCGGCTCGTCCGGGGACCCGTCGGAAGCGATGCCCCCCTTCCTTCCGCTGGCCGGGTCCGTGAACGGGAACGGGAACGTGAACGGGAACGGGAGAGCCGGTTTCCGGACCCACGGCGACGGCGACGAGGCGCGGCGCGCGGCTTCGATCGGGACGGCACCCCCCGTGCCCACGCCGACTACCACCTCCCGCCGAACCACGCCGCCGGTGGCGTCTGACGTACCGTCGCCGCAGACGCCGCTGGCGGAGGTCTCCCGTCTGGTCGCCATCAGCTACGTCGGCGCCGACCAGGAGTGGGCGGACTGGCTCGAATACCTGCTGCGCCGCGGCTCCCACCGGGTCGTGCAGGTCAGATGGGCGCAGAGTAGAGGTGAGCGGCTGGCCGAGACGGTTGACCGCATCGCCGCGCGCCGGCCGGATGTCACCGTGGCCCTGCTGTCGCGGCACTACCGGCCGCCCCGCCCGGAGAACCCCGGCGAGACCGAGATCGAGGCGTGGGAGCGGCTGGGGCTGGCGGGACCGCTCGAGAATCAGGTCATCCGGGCGGTCATCGACCGCGAACCGTTACCCGAGCCGCTGCGGACGCTGCCGAAGCTGGATCTGAGCCGGTTCGAGCCGACCGCGGTCGACGGACTGCTGGCGGGGATACGGGCGGGAGCCCGGCGATGAACGCCTACGCCCGGCCCGGTCGTCGGCCCGGCGATGCGCCCCCGGTGTGGCGCAGCCGCCGGGAGAACGAGCTGTTCGCCGGTCGCGACGACGAGCTGGAACGCATCTGGGACGGCCTGACCCGGCATCGGCGGGTGGTGCTGGTGCCGGAGGGGGACCAGTCCGACATCGGGGAGACCGAGCTCGCCGGCGAGTACCAGCATCGGTTCAAGCTGCGCTACGACGTCTCGTGGTGGGTGGACTGCTCGACGACCGCCGCCGTCCCCGGGCAGATCGGCGAGCTCTACGAGCGGGCCCGCACCGAACTTCCCGGCCCCCCTCCGGGCGCGGCCGACGCCGGGCCGGAGTCCACCGCGGGATGGTTGGTCATCTTCGCGGGTGTGGGCAGTCCGGACGAGGTGGCGGAGTTCCTGCCCGACGGCGAGGCGCATGTGATCATCATCGCCGACCGCGCCGTGGGCGCCTGGCGGGACCGGACGATGCCCATCGGGCCATTGCGTCGTCGCGAGTCGGTCATGCTGCTCACCAGCGCGGCGCCGATGGTCGACCCGGCCACCGCCGCCCAGCTGGGGGAGTTGGTCGGACACCGGCCCGCCCTGCTCGCGGAGATCGCCGGGTACCTGATCCGCGAGGCGGTCGTGTCGCCGGAACTGTGTCGGCGCCTGCTGGAGATGGCGGCGTCGCGGCCGACGCCGGCCGTCCGGGACGCCGCCGGCGGTGACCAGTCGTCCCGGGCCCAGGCGATGCGTGGTTCCGGAACCCCCGCCGGGGCCGCGTCCGGGGCCGCAGCCGGGGCCGGGGCCGCCGTCATGGTCGCAGGCGAGGTACGTGACCCGGTAGGGCGCAACGCGGCGCGGGCACCATCGATTCCTGTGATCAACAAGCACGGCTGGCCCCCCCGGGAGGTCGACGAGCTCGTCGCGGCCCTGATGCGGGTGGAGTACATCGCTGACCTGGCCGGTTTCGACCACTGGTTCGACGAGCTGACACGGATCCTCGGTCGCACGATCGCGCTGACCTCCCCGGTCGTCGCGGTCCGCCTGACCACGCTGGTCAGCGAGGCGGTCGGCCAGCCCGATCCCGGCATGCTCGACGCCTTGCTGCAGGCCCTCGACCTGGTCGCGCCGCGCGACGACCGGTCCGTCGTGGACTTCCGGCGCTTGGTGACCGAGCTGCAATCCCACTGGAGCGGCGCGGGCTCGGCGCTGCCCGGCATGTCATCACCGGTGCCCGCCTACCAGCTTCCCTCCTGGCCACCGCTGCTGTCTGGAGTGCCCTCCTCACCCCCGCCCAGCCACGGGCCGTCGGGCACCCCGACCTACTACTTCTTCACCAGCCACGCGCACCGCGACGACCGGGATCGCGTGGCCATCTTCCATCGGGAGCTCGAGCTGGAGCTGCGCCGCAAGGTCCGGCGCCGGATCCGGCCGACGGGATTCTTCGACGCCGACCGGCTGGGCGGCGGGGAGCACTGGCCGACCTCGCTGCGCGACGCGGTGCGCACGGCTCCGGTGCTGGTCGCGCTGTGGTGTGACGACTACTTTGAGAGCGACTGGTGCGGCCGGGAGTTCGGCGTTTTTCAGGAACGTATCCGCCGGGCGACCAAGCCGGGCGGGAACCCGCCGTCCGGGATCATTCCCGTGCCCTGGCTGCGGCGGGACGCCGAGGTACCCGAGGCGGCCCGTGAACTCCACATCGCGCATATGGAGCTTGGTCGTCAGTATGACAACCTTCCGGTCCTGGATTTGATGCGCCATCCCGCCGCCTTCGCGGAGTATGTAAGTCTGCTGGCCTACCGGGTCATGGATGTCGCTCGCGACCAGCTGCCGCCGTTGGACGCCGAGGTGACGGAGCTCGTCCGTTCCCCGTTCCACCATCAGCCGTGAGCTGCACGGAGCCGTGATGAGCTGCACGAACACCCCACGGCCGGCACCCGGCGGCAGCGCGCCGCGACCGTCCCGCCGTACCCGGATCCCCGCGGTGAAGAATGTGGTCCGACCTGTGCGAGCTGCCGTGGACGTGGGAGGCCCGGGTGCGATGGTAGGGCAGAGGCCCTGCGCCGAAAAACGGCGTGAGGGGGACCTGTGACACCGTTCTTTCTGGTCCATCACGCGCTCGCCGGCGGTGACAGCAGCTATGTCGAACGTTTCTTCGGAGATGTACAGAATGCGGTTTACGAGCGCCTCGGCTATCGTGAGGTGTTCACTGGCGAGGCGGCCGGCGCGGCGGAGTCCTCGCCGGCGACGGGGGGCCGGTCCAATCCCGATGCGCTCCTGGCGCCGGTGATGGTGGCGCTGTACTCGGACGCCTACTTCACCGACCACCAGTGCCTGCTGGAGTGGTCGCTGTTCCGGGAACGGCTGCGGTGGCACCACCATTTCACCGGTCGGAGCTCTCCGGCGCTGGTCGGTGTTCCCTGGTCCATCCGATCGGTACCCGTGCCGGCTCAGATCGCGGAGGCGGGGATGCTTGTCGGCGACTTCGGCGCGGGCTACACGGCGAGCGGCGCGTTGCAGCTGATCCGGACCGGTTCCGCCTCGGTCTGGTACCAGCAGTTGACCGAACGGGTCAGTGAACTGATCGTGCGTGCCCGCGGCGACGAGCCGCCGGCACTGTCCACGCGTGACGTGGAGTTCGTCGAGCGGTCGGGGCGGACGGACTGGGTGTCGGCCGGTCGGGGCCGGGGCACCCGCTGGTCTGCCGGCAGCTCCGCGACGCTGCTGATCCCGCCGGCTCCCCTGGTCCCCCTGGCCTCGACGGTTCGCACGGCTCCAACCCCGGCGGCTCCAACCCCGGCGGCCATGGCTTCGGCGGCCATGGCTCCGGCCCGAGCCGGTGGCCGGGAGCGTCGATGGCGGATGGCCGATCCCGAGCACACCCGTCGACCCATCCTGCGTCGTGCCGGCGCCGCCGAACTGGACGATGACGATGACTGAACTTTCCAGGCAACCACCGGAACCGGCGGGTCACGACACGCCGGGCGGGCGCGCCGGCAGGCCGGCGCAGATCATCACCTTCTACTCCTACAAGGGCGGTTCGGGGCGCACGATGGCACTGGCGAACGTCGCCTGGCTGCTCGCCGCCTCGGGTAAGCGGGTTCTCACCGTCGACTGGGATCTGGAGTCTCCCGGCCTGCACCGGTATTTCCGCCCGTTTCTGCAGAACAGGGAGCTGGACTCGAGTGACGGCGTCACCGAGATGCTCCAGGGTTTCATCCGGGAGATCGACCGGCTCCAGGACGCGCCGCCGTCGACATCCGCGGAGCAGGCCTCCGTGCCGGACGCCGACGCGGTGCGCGAGATCATCGCCCTGCACGGCGACTTCCGGCACAACATCGAGACCATCGAGTGGCCCGGGTTCCCGGGCGTCGGACGGATCGACTTCCTCGGTCCCGGCCGGCAGACGTCCACGAGCGCGGTGCTGGTGGCCACGGTGCCCTGGTCGACGCTGTTCGAGGACGCCGACGGCCGGGCGTATTTCGCCGCGCTGCGTGAGCGCATGCGGTTCGCCGACTACGACTACGTCCTCATCGACAGCCGGACCGGCACCTCGGACGCGGCCGGCGTCTGCACCCAGCTCCTGCCGGACACCGTCGTCATCGGATTCGCGCTGAACAACCAGTCCATCGACGGCGGCGCCGGGGTGGCCCGCGAGATCCGTAACAGCAAGCGGGACATCCGGGTGCTGCCCGTCCCGATGCGGGTCGAGGACACCGAGCAGCGCAAGCAGGAACTGCGCCGCCGCGCGGCGTTCCACGCCTTCCGCCCGGTGTTGGCCGACCTGTGCGGTTCCGACCCGGAGGCACAGCGGAGCTTTCTGATCGGCCTGGAGATCCCCTACAAGGCGGTCTACGCCTACGAGGAGGTCCTGGCGGCCTTCCAGGAGGATCCCGCCAGCCGGCTCGGCGTCCAGGCCGCCTACCGGATGCTCGCCGGAGAGCTTGCCGGCGCCCCGATCGATGCGCGCCCCGTCCCGCCACAGGATCGGGAGCGGGTGCTGCGGGACTTCGAGCAGTACGGACCGCCCGCTCCGCGGTCGGTGGCGATCTTTGGGGCGCCCGAGGACCGGCCCTGGGCGGACTGGCTGGTGTCGGTGCTGGGAGCCACCGGGGTGCGGATCCGACCGCTGCCCCCGATGGCGCTGACCCCCGCCGACTTCCCCGCCGTCGAGTCACTGATCGTGATCGGATCACCGCATCTGGGCCCGGACACCCCGGGTGAGTCCCTGGTGCGCGAGCAGATCCAGACCCGGATCCGCCAGCGCGGCTCGCGGGCGGGGGTGGTGGTCGTCGAGGTGGGTTCGATGCGGCTCGACTCCGCCTACCATGGAGCCGAGATCATCTCCCTGCCCGCGCGGAACGAGCGGGACGCGGGGGTCGTGGTCCTCGAAGGGCTGGGGCTGCCCGTTCCGCGGGCCCGACTCGACGACCTGCGGGTGGTCGCACCCCGGTACCCGGCCCGCCGGCCCCGCTTCTGGTCGGTGCCGGCCAGGTTCGCCCAGCCGTTCGTCGGACGGCACGCGGTGCTGGACGAGCTGCGCGACCGGCTGCTGCCGGGGGGCCGACCGAGCGGGCTGTGTCCCCTGCTCGGCCCGGACGGCGTCGGGAAGAGCGCCATCGCGGCCGAGTACGCGCACCGGTTCGACTCCGACTACGACATCGTGCACTGGATCTCGGCGGGTGACGCCGCCTCGGTCCGGGCGGGCCTGCGCGACCTCGCCGAGCGGCTGCGTCCCGGCAGCGACGTCCCGGACGCGCAGCGTTCCCCGAGCGAGCAGCTCGAACGGGTCGCCCTGGACGCGCTGCGCCAAGGCGACCCCTCGGCGCGCTGGCTGCTTGTCTACGACGGCGCCGCCGACCCGCGGACGCTGGCCGGGCTGTTGCCCGTCCCGACCGGCAACGGCCATGTCCTGCTGACTTCGGCGGATCCGGCCTGGGACAGTGAACCCGGCGCGTTGTGGGTGGACCCGTTCACCCCGGCCGAGAGCCGGGCGTTCCTGCGCCGGTGGCTGCCCGAGGTCGGTGAGGACCGGCTGGCGACGATCGCCGAGCGGCTACGGCATCAGCCGTCGGGCCTGCGCACTGCGGTCGGGCGGCTTCGCCAGGACCGGCGGGGAGTGCCGGTTGACGATCGTGCCGTCGACGCCTACCTCACCCAGCTCGCCGGGGTCGCACCCGAGCAGGCAACCTGGACGGTGTCGTTCGAGACCCTGCGCACCAGCGACCGCGCGACCCGGCGGGCGGCGGCCCGGCTGCTGGAACTGTGTGCCTTCCTGGCCCCGCAGGGCGTGCCGCTCGCCCTGCTGGAATCCCCGGTGATGCTGCGCCATCTCGCCGAGGCGGTGGGGGACGACGCGATCGCCGACCCGACCGTGCTGCCCGAGCTGTGGGCGGAGATCCGCAAGCCCCGGCTGGCCGAAGTCGACACCGTACCCGACGGTCAGTTCCGCCTCGCCGCGCGCTGGCAGCGGCTCCTCGTCGAACGGATGCAGCCCGCCGAGCGGACCGCCGCCCGCGAGGCGGTGCTCGGCATCTTCGCGGACATCGCCGCGGCCGCTCCGCGGCCCTCGGCCGCCGCGGGCTGGCCGATCTACCGGATGCTGGAGGGTCAGATCCTGGCCTCCGAGGCGATGGAGAGCCCGGCACCCAAGGTTCGGCAGTGGCTGGTGTCCCAGGTGTATGTGATGTGGCGGTCCGGCCGGCTGGAGTTGGGCCGCGGCATCGCCGAGGATGCGTTGCGCAGATGGCGCGACCTGTTCGGAGCGGACGACCCGCTGACCCTGCGGATGGCCGCCCACCTGGCCATGGTGCTCCGCGGTCTGGGACGGTTCCAGGAGGCGTACGACCTGAACACCGACACCCTCGCCCGCCAGCGCCGCCACCTGGGCATTTTCCATCGCCACACATTGATCACCGCGATGAGTTACGGCATCGACATCCGGGAGCTCGGCCGGTACGCCGAGGCAGCCGCGGAGGAGAGTAGCACCCTGGTCGGTTTCCGCGACCGGCTCGGCGACAACCACCTCGACACCCTCATGGCCGCGAGCAACCTCGCGCTGTCCACCTTCCTGGACGGGCGGGCCCGCGAGGCGCTCCACCTGAGCCTGGACACCATGGCGCGGCTACGCCTGGCGGGGGCCGAGGGCACCTCGCAGTTCTGGTGGCTGCAGGCGCGGGCCGGGATCTGCCATCGGGAGCTGGGCGAGCTGGAGCAGGCGGAGCGGTTGCTGCGGGAGGCCGCGACCAACCTCGCCGGCATCGAGGGGGCGACGACGCACCTGACCCTGCGCTGCAACAAGCATCTCGCGGTCGTCCTGCGCCTGCGGGGCAGCCCGGACGCGGCGAGCCGCCTCGCCGGTGAGACGCTCGAGCGCTACACCGAGATCTACGGGGCGTCCGACCTGGGCACCCTGGCCTGCCTGCTGAGCCGTGCCGGCCACCTGCACGCGCTGGGCGAGCACCACCGGGCGTCCGTCGAGGCCGAGTCGTGCCTGCGGGAGTACGAACGTCTCCACGGCCCCGAGCATCCGTTCACGAACATCTGCCGCTCGGATCTGTCCATCTACCTGCGCGCGGACGGGCGGCTGGCGGAGTCCCGCGCACTGGCCGAGCAGGCCCACCTCACGCTGGTCGACGAGCTCTACCAGCACCACCCGTTCGCGCTGGCCGCCGGGGTGAACCACGCCGCGAGCCTGGCGGCCCTCGGCGAGACCGAGGCGGCCCGGGCGCTGGACGAGGATCTGTTGCGCGAATCCGAAATGTCACTGGACAGCAGCCATCCCTACCTCCCGATAATGCGGGAGAACCTGGCGGTCCTCACCGGCCGGCAGGCCGGCGGTGGGCGTGGCCATCGAGAAGTCGACATCGACATCTCCAGCATCTGAGTAGCGTGATGAGGTCGAGCGACGAGTGCACAGTGGCAATCCGCCGGCGGCCGGTCCGCCCGGACCGGGGTTTCCGGTCCGGCGTCGGCCGCCACCCGCCGGGAGCGGCAGAAGGATGAGCTGATGGTGACTGTTCCTGATGATGTTGTCGAACCCCGCATCGTCACCGCGCCGCATGTCGGCGACGAATACAACGGCATCCGGCAGAAGTTCCGCGGGACGGTGGCTGTCACGGGTGCCCAGTATCTCGAGTACTACGTCCACGGATTGCCGACGGTGTCGGCCGATCTTCTGCACCATCCGCGGCTGGCCGACTGTTTCCGTGGTTCACGCACGGTGGAACGGGCCCGCCGGGACTACGAGATCATCGGCCGGCAGCTGAACCACCGGATGACGGAGCTGAACACCTCGCTGGCCGCTCTCGCCAACGGGCGGCTAATCCGGACGGTCTTCGCCGCGCAGGACCGGGCGGTGCTCTACTTCGACGTCGACGAGGGGCAGTACATCGTCGGGGTCTCCCTCGGCGCGGACGCCATCGAGTCCGCTGACCTGACGCTCTCGCGGACCGCGACGGAAATCCGGGCGGCCCGGGGGGTCGGCGACCCCAACTACGGCGGCTATCACCGGGGGGACGGCACGTTCCTTCCGTCGCCCACCCGCGCCGACGGTAGCCCGGACACCGGCTCTCATCCATTCGTGTCGTTGCCGAGGCCGTCGGCGCCGGTGTTCGCCAATCCCTGGGCATCGCTGATCAAACGGCGTTGGTCACCCGCCGGGGACTCGCGGGAGGAGGAGTTCCAGGCCCAGGCCGTCAGCGTCCTGAAGCCCGGTGACCTCCAGTACATGGCCCTGGTGCGCGGCGGCACGGTGAGCGCCGCCGACCTGATGGACCACGACGACCTCAACGAATTCTTCGTCGGTCTGAGCCGGGAGGCCCGCCGGGAGGGTCTCGTCAAGGTCGCCGCCAAGTTCCTCGCCCTGAGCGATCTGCTCGACGGTCTGCTGCGATCGGTCCTGAACCGCCGATTGACCCGCACCGTTCTCGACGTGGAGAAGGGTGCGCTGTACTTTCATCGCCTCAGCCGTGACGAGTTCCTGATGGGCGTCACCCTGGATCAGCGTCGGGTGTCCGAAGCCGACCGCCGCTTCCAGCTGCTCGTCCGCCGACTGACGGCTTCGTACGGCTGTTGAAAGGCGCCGGATGACGCCAGGCGAATCCCGTCGATGGACGGGATCATTGTCGATGTCCTCGCGTATTCTTCGTCGAGCAGGTCCCCGCGTCGCGCCGACGCGTACCCGTTGGTGGGGAGGCCCCACATTCATGGCCCACGATCTGATGCCCGTGCCGTCCGGTCTGGTGGATCTCTGCGAGGTCGACGTCGACCGGCTTGCCTCCCTCGCGGGTCCACCCTCGGGAGAATGGCAGCGCTGGATCGCCGCCTGGATCGGCCACCCGGGCAGGCCGCTGCCCGGGGACGTAGCTCTGGCCCTGGGCGGGGATCTGGACCTGACCGACTACCTGCCCAGGACCACATCCTTCGGGGAGATGCCGGACGGCACCGACCCCCCGAAGCCGCCGCGTCTGCCCGGGGTCGCCGCCTGTTCGGGCGGACGGCCCGCGTCCGGTGGCGCCATGACGTCGGGTGGCGCCATGACGTCGGGTGGCGCCATGACGTCGGGTGGCGCCATGACCCACGCCTCTCGGCGGCTCGTCCGTCCTACCGGATCCGCCCGTCGGGTGGTCTCCCCACCCGTCGCCCGGCATCGGATCACCCCGAGGGACATCGAGGCCGTGGCGGGCGGGTCGCCGGGTGCCGCACCGCTGCGCGAGCTGCTGCGGGGTCAGATCAGCAAACGGATGCTGATGCTGTGGGCGTTGCTGCGCGGCCTTGAGAACGCCGACCTCGACGACGCGACGCGCACCTGCGTAGATGAGGCGCTGCGGGTGCTCGGGGACGCTCAGCGGCGGGCCCGCGACGCCGTCCACGACCTGCTCCTGCACCCGACGATCGGGACCTGGCTCGCCGGCAGCCTGCGGCGGTGCTGGCAGGGGTCGGCCGGACCCGACCTCGACCGCCTCGGTTATGTGGGTGGGATCGCGGTGGCCGCCGCCCTGCGGGCCCGGATGCCGTGCCGGGTGCCGGTGCGGATCATCGACGGGCTGGTGTCGATCCCCACGATGGGCGTCGTCGGGTCGGGGGCCACGAGCGGTTGGGGCGTCGCGCACGTGTCCGACCGGCGGGTGACGCTGCGTGGCAGCGCCGGGTGGGGACCGGCCGGTGGTGAC
The DNA here is from genome assembly GCF_000685765.2 of Frankia sp. BMG5.23. Taxonomy (NCBI): domain Bacteria; kingdom Bacillati; phylum Actinomycetota; class Actinomycetes; order Frankiales; family Frankiaceae; genus Frankia; species Frankia sp. BMG5.23. The sequence continues at coordinate 25,503 of NZ_JDWE01000019.1, read as the reverse complement.
GGCTGGACTCCGGCGCGCATGCTGTCGAGCACTGTCGACGGTCACCGAATCGCACTGACGCTGGAGGACACCGACCCGTTCCGGGCCGCGGACACGCTTCCCCTGCCCGTCGCCGCGCGCTGCGACGAGGCGGCGGCCCGGTGGCAGCGCCTGCTCGACGGCGCCTGGAGTGTGCTCGCGGGCGACGACGGGGTGCGGGCGGAGGAGGCCGCCGCGGTCCTGTCGGCGCTGGTCCCGTTGCGTGAGGTCCCGGACCGGCCCGGCACCGGCGTCACCGTGATCGACGCGCTCGGCGCGCTGATGGTCAGCCCGCCGACCGACGCGCTGTGGCTTGCCATCACCGTCGTGCATGAGGCGGCGCACACCAGACTGGAGATGCTGAGCGATCTTGCGCCCCTGGTCGGCCCGCACGACGGCTCCGTGCACTACGCTCCCTGGCGGCCCGACCCCCGGCCACTCGCCCCGCTGCTGCACGGCGCCTTCGCCTTCGCCCAGATCGCGGCCTTCTGGGCGGGGCGGTGGGCCCGGGACGGCGCCGGGTCGGATCTGGGCGCGGCGTACGAGTTCGCCTGGTGCCGGGACGCGGTCTCGGCGGTGCTGCCCGTGCTGCGGGATGCGGCCGGGCTCACCGAGGCGGGCCGCCGGTTCGTCTCGGCCATGGGCGCCAGGATCGACGTCTGGATCGCCGCCGACCTGCCGATCGCGGCCACTACCACAGCCGCCACCGTGCTGCGCGACGTCGCCGTCGTCTGGCGGCTGCGTAACCGCCGGCCCGACCGCGACCACATCGAGAGATGGGCGCGGGACTGGGCTGCCGGTCGGCCCTGCGGACGGCCGGTAGCGCCGTCGTCCCGCCTCGTCCCCCAGACCGAGCCGTACAGCCCGCACCGCCACGCCCGGCAGGCACTGACCTCGCTGCGGTTCGCCATGCCCGACCGGTTCGCCGGGCTCGCTGGTTCTGCCGGGCTCGATCCGGCGGCCTGGCCCGTCAACGCGACCCTCGGAGACCTGCTCTACGTGCGCGGAGACCTCGGCCGCGCGGCCGAGGAGTTCCGCCGGGAGCTGCAGGCCCGTCCGGGGCGGGCGGAGTCGTTCGCGGGGCTGGCCCTGGTGCTGGCCAGACGGGCCGGGGGACTGGAGCGCCGGCTCTACCTCGACCACCCCGAGGCGTTGCTGGCCCTGAGCGTCCGGATCAGGGAGCTGACCGGCTCCACCCCTGACCCGCGCACGCTCGCGCGGTGGATCGCGGCGGGAGGCCCCGGTTACCCGGATCGCTCGTGGCGATCTCTCAAGACGAGGCCGCTACCGGTCGGTGCCCGGCGATAACCCGACGGCGGGGATGCCGGCTGGGATGCCGTCCCGCCGGCCGCATCCCGCTCCGTTCGCGATGACGCATTCGGCGAATCCGGAACAGCGAGTTTCCGCGGGCCGCGTTGACTTCGTGCGCACTCCAAGTCCTAACGTCTTCGTATGGCCACGATCGAGGCGCTCACGGTGACGTCCTCCCCTCCGGCCGTGACGCCGTCTCCGGCCATGGTGGCGGAGCCGGATCAGGGCTGGTGCGCGCGGTTGGACCCGGCGGTCCGCCCGGATGGATGCGACCGGTCCGTTGATCCGTTCGCGGTCGGTCCGGGGGGTGCACCAGAGGCCGCCGGGACCCTCACGATCGCCGAGGCCGCCGCGGCCACCGGAGTCAGCGCGCACACGCTGCGGTACTACGAGCGGGCGGGGCTGATGCGGGACCCGGTCGCCCGTGCCTCGTCGAGCCATCGGCGCTACACCGTCGAGGACGTCCGCTGGGTCACGTTCCTGACCAAGCTGCGGCTCACCGGCATGCCGATCCGGGAGATGGCGCGCTACGCCGAACTGGTGCGCGCCGGGGAGGGGAACGAGGCGGAGCGTCTCGCCCTGCTGACCGAGCATCGCCGCCGGGTCCTGGCGCGCCTCGACGAGGTGCAGCGCAACCTCACCGCCATCAACGTCAAAATCAGCATTTATCAGGACATCTACCAGGAGAGGGTCGTCCGCTGATGCGCAGGGTCGCACTAGGAAGCCAGGGCCTGGAGGTCTCCGTCCAGGGTCTGGGCTGCATGGGAATGTCGGAGTTCTACGGCGCTGGCGACGACGCCGAGTCGGTCGCCACCATCCACCGGGCGCTCGACCTCGGGGTGACGCTGCTGGACACGGCGGACATGTACGGCCCGTACCGCAACGAGGAACTCGTGGGGCGGGCGATCGCCGGCCGCCGGGACGAGGTGGTGCTGGCCACCAAGTTCGGCATCATCCGTGACCCCGCCGACCCGACGGCGCGGGGGATCAACGGCCGTCCGGAGTACGTGCGCTCGGCCTGCGACGCATCCCTGCGTCGCCTCGGCGTCGACCACATCGACCTGTACTACCAGCACCGGGTCGACCCGAAGACGCCGATCGAGGATACCATCGGCGCGATGGCCGAGTTGGTCAGCGCCGGCAAGGTGCGCTACCTCGGGCTCTCGGAGGCGGCACCGGCCACCATCCGTCGTGCCCACGCCGTCGCCCTGATCACGGCCCTGCAGACCGAGTACTCGATCTGGTCCCGCGAGCCGGAGGCCGAGATCCTGCCGACCCTGCGGGAACTCGGCATCGGGTTCATCTCCTACAGCCCGCTCGGGCGTGGCTTCCTGACCGGCACCTTCCGCTCGGCCGCGGACTTCGCCGCCGACGACTTCCGCCAGCACCTGCCGCGGATGCACGGCGACAACTTCGACGCCAACCTCGCCGTGCTCGCCGAGATCGAGAAGCTTGCCGCGGAGAAGAACGTGACCCCCGCGCAGCTCGCGCTGGCGTGGGTGCACCACCAGGGCGACGACGTCGTGCCGATCCCCGGCACGAAGCGGCGCCGCTACCTGGAGTACAACGTCGCAGCCACCAGCATCACGTTGACGGCCGCCGAGGCGGAGCGGTTGGGTGCGGCGGGGGCGGGCGTGGCGGGCCCCCGCTATCCCGACATGTCATCCGTCAACGGATAGCGAGGCCCGGTCGAGTCCGCCGCGGTGGCGGGTGCCGCGCCGCCCGATTCCCCGATGGTGGCGGGGGAGCCGTGAGAACGGGAGCCGTGACGCGTGAGGTGGCCCGCCACCTGTCCTCCGCCGGCCCTGCTGCCCGCCGGCCCTGCTGCCCTGCGACTTGGCCGGACCGGCCGGACCCGGCGATCTCAGGCGTCGCCGGTGGGACCGTCCTCCAGGTCGCCCTCGGTACGCAGGTACAGCTCCTGCAGCGCGTCGAGGGTCGCAGCCTCCGGGTGCTCCCACAGGCCGCGCGCCGCGGCCTCCAGCAGCCGTTCGGTGATGCCGTGCAGCGCCCAGGGGTTGGACTCGGCGAAGAACTTCTGGTTCTCCGGGTCCAGTGCGTAGGTTGTGGCGAGCCGTTCGTACATCCAGTCCGCGACCACGCCGGCGGTGGCATCGTAGCCGAACAGGTAGTCGACGGTGGCGGCCATCTCGAACGCCCCCTTGTAGCCGTGCCGGCGCATCGCCGCGAGCCACCGCGGGTTCACCACCCGGGCGCGGAAGACCCGGGAGGTCTCCTCGGACAGCGTTCGGGTGCGGACCGCCTCCGGCCGGGTGCTGTCGCCAATGTAGGCAGCCGGCGCCCGGCCGGTCAGCGCGCGTACGGTTGCGACCATGCCGCCGTGGTACTGGAAGTAGTCGTCGGAGTCGGCGATGTCGTGCTCGCGGGTGTCGACGTTCTTCGCGGCGATGGCGATCCGCCGGTAGGCCGACTCCATGTCCTCCCGGGCGGGGGTGCCGTCGACCCCGCGGCCGTAGGCGTAGCCGCCCCACGTCGCGTATACCTCGGCGAGGTCGGCGTCATCGCGCCAGTTCCGGCTGTCGATCAGAGGCAGCAGCCCGGCGCCGTACGCCCCCGGCCGGGAGCCGAAGATACGCAGGGTGGCCCGCCGTTCGTCGCCGTGCCCGGCGAGGTCCGCACGGGCATGGGCGCGCACGAAGTTGTCCTCGTCGGTCTCGTCGAGGCCGGCGGCGAGCCGGACCGCGTCGTCGAGCATCGCCACCACGTACGGGAACGCGTCCCGGAAGAAGCCGCTGATGCGCACGGTGACGTCGATGCGGGGCCGGCCGAGCTCGGCGAGGTCGATCGGTTCGAGCCCGCTGACCCGCCGCGACGCTTCGTCCCAGGTCGGACGGATGCCGAGTAGGGCGAGCACCTCGGCCACGTCGTCGCCGGAGGTGCGCATCGCGCTGGTTCCCCAGGCGGACAGGCCCACCGACTCGGGCCAGGTGCCGGTGTCGGCCCGGTACCGATCGAGCAGGGAGGTCGCCATTGCCTGGCCCGTCTCCCAGGCGAGCCGGCTGGGGATGGCCTTCGGGTCGACCGAGTAGAAGTTCCGCCCGGTGGGCAGCACGTTGACCAGACCCCGCAGCGGCGAGCCGCTGGGACCGGCCGAGACGTAGCCGCCGTCGAGGGCGTGCAGCACGGCGGTGACCTCGTCGGTGGTCCGGGCGAGCCGCGGCACGATCTCCGTGGCGGCGAACCGCAGCACGGCCGCCACCGTCTCCCGGACCGGGTCGGTCTCCGCGTCCGCGTCCATGCCTGCCGGGCCGTGGACTTTCCTTGCCTTTCCAGAGGCTTTTGTGTCCGGTTTATCCCTCTGGATAGGCAAGGGGGGCAAGGGGATGGTCGCTGGCGAGGGAGGGGGGACGAGGACGGTCGTCACCACGTCGGATGCGGCCGACGGGTCCCAGGCGCGTTCCTCCATCGCCGTTACCAGGGCGAGCGCCGTCGCCTCGGCGGCGTCGACCGTGCCGCGGGCCGCCCGGTCGTCCTCGACGAGCCCGAGGGCCTCCCGCAGCCCCGGCAGGGTGACGCGCCCGCCCCACATCTGCCGGGCCCGCAGCATCGCGAGCACCAGGTTGATCCGCGCCCCGCCGGTCGGTGCTTCGCCGAGCACGTGCAGGCCGTCGCGGATCTGCGCGTCCTTCACCTCGCACAGCCACCCGTCGACGTGCAGCAGGAAGTCGTCGAACTCGGCGTCGTGCGGCCGGTCGGTCAGTCCCAGGTCGTGATCGAGCCGGGCGGCCTGGATCAGCGTCCAGATCTGCGCCCGGATGGCCGGCAGCTTCGCCGGATCCATGGCGGCGATGGTGGCGTGCTCGTCGAGCAGCTGTTCCAGGCGGGCCAGGTCGCCGTAGCTCTCCGCGCGGGCCATCGGCGGAACCAGGTGATCGACCAGGGTCGCGTGCGCCCGGCGCTTCGCCTGCGTGCCCTCGCCCGGGTCGTTGACGAGGAACGGGTAGATCAACGGCAGGTTGCCGATCGCCGCGTCGGTCGGACAGGACGCGGACATGCCCACGGTCTTGCCGGGCAGCCACTCCAGCGTCCCGTGCTTACCCAGATGGACGACGGCGTGCGCGCCGAAGCCGCCGGAACTATCGGAGCCGCCGGAGCCGCCGGCGAGCCACCGGTAGGCGGCGAGGTAGTGGTGGCTCGGCGGCAGGCCGGGATCGTGATAAATGGCGACCGGGTTCTCCCCGAAGCCGCGTGGCGGCTGGACCAACAGCACGATGTTGCCGGCCTGCAGCGCGGCGAGCACGATCTCCCCGTCCGGATTCGCGGACCGGTCGACGTACAGCTCGCCGGGCGCGGGCCCCCAATGCCGTTCGACGCTCTCCCGCAGGTCGGCGGGCAGGGTGTCGAACCACGCCCGGTACCGCGCCGCGCTGATCCGGACCGGGTTGCCGGCGAGCTGCTCCTCGGTCAGCCAGGCCGGATCCTGCCCGCCCGCGGCGATGATCGCGTGGATCAGGGCGTCACCGTCCTCGGCCGTGACCCCCGGCAGCGCGTCCGGGCCGTCGTCGGGCCCGATGTCGTATCCAGCCGCGCGCATCGCCCGCAGCAGGCGCACGACGCTCGCCGGGGTGTCGAGGCCCACCGCGTTGCCGATCCGGGAGTGCTTCGTCGGGTAGGCCGAGAGCATGAGCGCCACCCGGCGTTCGGCCGGTGGGACGTGCCGCAGCCGGCCGTGCGCGACGGCGATGCCGGCCACCCGGTCGGCGCGTTCGGTGTCGGCGACGTAGCTTGTCAGCCCATCCGCATCGATCTCCTTGAAGGAGAACGGCACGGTGATCAGGCGCCCGTCGAACTCGGGGATCGCCACCTGTGTCGCCGCGTCCAGCGGGGACAGCCCGTCGTCCGACTCCGCCCACGTCGCCCGGCCGCTGGTCAGGCACAGTCCCTGCAGGATCGGGATGTCCAGCGCGGCCAGCGCGCCGACGTCCCACGCCTCGTCGTCGCCTCCGGCGCAGGAGTGCGCCGGCTGGCTGCCACCCGCGGCGAGCACGGTGACGATCAGCGCGTCCGCCCGCCCGAGGGTGGCGAGCAACTCGGGTTCGGCGGCGCGCAGCGACGCGCAGTACACCGGCAGCGGATCCCCGCCGGCACGCTCGACCGCGGCACAGAGTGCCTCGACGAACGCGATGTTCCCGGCGACGTGGTGCGCGCGGTAGTACAGGACACCGATGACCGGCCGCACCGCGACCGGCCGCACCGCGTTCCCCGCGAGGACGTCCGGGACGTCCCGGCTGGCTGATGCGTCCGGGGTGGCTGATGCGTCCCGGCTGGCTGATGCGTCCGCGGCCCGGTCGAGCACCCCCCAGGCCGGGATGGTCACCGGTGGGGCGAATCCGGTACCGGACAGTAGCAGGGTGTCGGCGAGGAATCGGTGCAGCTCGCCGAGGTTGGCCGGACCGCCCTGGGTTAGGTAGGCGTGTGCCTCGGCACAGATGCCGCCGGGCACCGTGGAGACGGCCATGAGCTCCGCGTCCGGGGTCTGTTCGCCACCGAGCACGACCACCGGGCGCGGGCCGGCGAGCAGCGTGTCGAGCCCCTCCTCCCAGGTCCGCCGGCCGCCGAGGATGCGCACCACGACCGCATCGGCACCGCTGGTCAGCGCCGGGAGATCGGCGACGGAGAGCCGGGCCGGGTTGGCGAGGCGGTAGCTGGCTCCGCTCGCCCGCGCGGAGAGTAGGTCGGTGTCGGACGTCGACAGCAGCAGGACGACCGCGTCAACCTCCGTCTCCCCGGCTCCTGGTGTCTCCCCGGCTTCGCGGGCGAACGCGGTCGACGGATCGTCGGAAGGGTCGTCGGACGGATCGGTGGGAGGAGTCTGCACAGGCGACATGGTGATGCCTTTCCCGGGGGTCCACGCCCCGCGTCGGTGGCCGTGCCTGGGGCGCACTCCCCGGTGACGGTGGCGGGACCGCACCGGATTCGCACCGGATTCGCACCGGACTTCCTCGCCGTTCGCCGCTCGTGGCCCCGTCACGATCGCAGAGAGGTGGGCGGTGTTGTCAAGCACTCCGCTGTCGTCGTGACAAAGAAACGATCAACCGGCATCGCCCGAGTCCGGCACGTATGCTCCGCCGGTGCCCACCAGTCCGCGGGAGCGTGTCCGCGACGCCTGCCCCGGTGTGCTGACGACGCATCCGGCCGCGGACGGCGCGCTCGCGCGGCTGCGGCTGCCCGGGGGCCGGCTGACCGCCGCCGCGGCGAAGACCCTCGCCGGCTGCGCGCGGGAGTTCGCCGACGGCCACCTTGAGCTCACCTCCCGGGCGAACGTGCAGCTACGCGGCCTGGCCGACGGCACGGCCGAGGAGCTCGCCGCCCGGGTGAGCGCGGTTGGCCTGCTGCCCTCGACGACGCACGAGCGGGTCCGCAACATCGTGGGCTCGCCGCTGTCCGGACGCGGCGAGGCCGGCTGCCGGGACATCGCGCCGGTCGTCGCCGAGCTGGACCGCCGGCTGTGCGCGGATCCGGCTCTCGCCGCGCTGCCCGGCCGGCTGCTGTTCGCCGTCGACGACGGCAGCGGGGACCTGGCCGGGCTGCCCGCGGACCTCGCGCTGCGCGCCCTGCCTTCCGGGGAGATGCTGCTGGCCGTCGCGGGCGCGACCCGCGCGCTGCGGTTGCCCGTCCACGTCGCCGTACCCGCGCTCCTCGCCGCGACGGCCTGGCGGATCGCCGAGTTGCCGGGCGGACCGGGCGGACAGGACGGCCTGCTCGCGGCTGCCGCGACCGAGGCCGGGGTCGTTGGGATCGTCCAGGCCGCTGGAATCGCTCAGGCTGCTGGGAGCGCCACCGTTCGGGCCGGCGCGTGGCCCGGTCCGCATCCGCAGCGTGATGGCCGCCGGGCGTTGACCGTGCTCGTCCCCCTGGGGCGGCTGAGCGCCGACCAGCTCGACCTGCTCACCGCCGCCGCGGCGGCCGGTGGTGGTGACGGTGCTGGCGGAGCGGGCGATGCCGAAGACGGCGTCCTGGTTGTGACGCCGTGGCGGTCCGTCGTGCTCCGCGATCTCGACCCGGCCGAGGCTACCCGGTGGTCGAGGGCGGCGGCGGACGCGGGCCTGGTCGTCGATCCGGCATCATCCTGGGTCGGCGTGACGAGCTGTGCCGGTCGGCCGGGATGCGCCCGGGCGTTGGCGGATGTCCGCCGCGACGCGGCGGTGTCCGTGCGGATCCGAGCTGACGACCCGTCGGCGCCGACGCACCCGGCCGGGAGGCCGCGAGCCCTCCCACCCGTCCCGGTTGGCCCGGCCCTCGCGCCGGTGCACTGGTCGGGTTGCGAGCGGCGCTGCGGGCAACCGGGAGGACGGGTGGTGGAGGTTGTGGCGACCGGGTCCGGCTACCGGATCCGTCGGACGGGTCTCGGAGCCGCCGCCGTCGCATCCGTCGGAGCGGATGGCGGTGAGGCGACGGTCGTGTCGTCGAGCCCCGTCGACGGTCACCGGGACCTGGCCGCGGCCGTCAGGTCGGCGAGGAGGCTGGCATGAACGGCGCATCAGACATGAGCGGTGTGCAACGTTACGACTACGTTCGCGACGGCGCGGAGATCTACCGTCGGTCGTTCGCGACGATCCGGGCCGAGGCGCGTCTCGATCGACTGCCCGGTGACGTCGCCCGGGTCGCGGTCCGCATGATCCACTCCTGTGGAATGGTGGATCTCGTCGACGATCTCGCTTTCACCCCCGGCGTGGTCGCGGCGGCGCGCGCGGCGTTGCTGGCCGGCGCCCCGGTGCTCTGTGACGCGCAGATGGTGGCGGCCGGTGTGACCCGCCGTCGGCTGCCCGCCGCGAACGAGATTCTCTGCCTGCTCGGTGATCCCCGGGTGCCGCGGCTCGCCGAGCGGCTGGGCACCACCCGCAGCGCCGCGGCGGTGGATCTGTGGGCGGATCGACTCGCCGGCTCCGTGGTGGCGGTCGGGAACGCTCCGACAGCGCTGTTCCGCCTGCTGGAACTCGTCGCGGCCGGAGCCGGGCGACCGGCGGCGGTGCTCGGCGTGCCCGTGGGGTTCATCGGCGCCGCGGAGTCCAAGCAGGCCCTCGTGGATGATCCGGCCCGGTTGGAGTATCTCGTCGTGCACGGTCGGCGGGGCGGCAGCGCGATGGCGGTCGCCGCGGTCAACGCGATCGCGAGCGAGGAGGATTAATGGTGCCGTCGAAGGGCCGGCTGTGGGGAGTCGGGGTTGGACCGGGGGATCCCGAGCTCGTCACCCTCAAGGCGGCCCGCCTGATCCGTGACGCCGACGTGATCGCCTACCACAGCGCCCGGCACGGCCGCAGCATCGCCCGGTCGGTCGCCGCGAGCCAGCTGCGCGGCGACCAGATCGAGGAGGCGCTGGTCTACCCGGTCACCACCGAGACGACCTCCCACCCCGGTGGCTACCGCGGCGCGATCGACGAGTTCTACGAGGACTGCGCCAAGCGGCTGGCCGTCCACCTCGACGCCGGCCGGGACGTCGTGGTCCTCAGCGAGGGTGACCCGTTCTTCTACGGCTCGTTCATCCACCTGCACCGGCGCCTCGCCGACCGGTACCCGACCGAGGTCGTGCCGGGGGTGACGTCCCTGTCGGCGGGGTGCGCGGTGCTCGGCCGGCCGCTGGTCGAGGGCAACGAAGTCCTCACCGTGCTGCCGGGCACGCTGCCGCCGACGGTCCTCGCCGAGCGTATCGCCGGCACGGACACCGCCGTCGTGCTCAAGATGGGACGGACCTTCCCGGGGGTCCGGGACGCCTTCACCGCCGCGGGACGTCTCGCGGACACCTGGTACGTGGAACGGGCCACCACCTCCGGCCAGCGCATCGCCCCGCTCGGTGCGGTAGACCCGGCCACGGTGCCGTACTTCTCGCTCGCGGTACTGCCGAGCCCGGTCCGGGGGCCGGACGATCCGGCGCCGCTGCGCGCGTCGCAGGCGGGCTGGGTACCAACGGCGCCCACCGTTGGTAAGGCTGGCGCCGTTGGTACCGGCGGCACGCCCGGCGCGGGGGAGGTCGTCGTGGTGGGCCTCGGACCGGGCGCCGCGGGCTGGTTGACGCCGCAGGCCGCCGAGGCGCTGGCCGCCGCCGACGACCTCATCGGCTACGGCCCCTACCTCGACCGGGTGCCGGTCGATCCACGCCAGCGCCGGCACGCCTCGGGGAACACCGTCGAGGCCGAGCGCGCCGAGCTCGCCCTCGAACTGGCGGCCGGCGGCGCGAACGTCGCCGTGGTCTCCTCCGGTGATCCCGGGGTCTTCGCGATGGCCACGGCCGTCGTCGAGGCCGCGGCGGCGGAGCGGTTCGCGGGCGTCGAGGTGCGGGTCGTGCCCGGGCTGACCGCCGCGCAGGCGGTGGCGAGCCGGGTCGGGGCGCCACTCGGCCACGACTTCTGCGTGCTGTCGCTGTCCGACCGACTCAAGCCGTGGGAGGTCATCGAGCGGCGGCTGCGGGCGGCGGCCGCGGGCGACTTCGTCCTGGCGCTGTACAACCCGGCTTCCCGTACCCGTCGCCATCAGCTGGAGCGGGCCCACGAGGTGCTGCTCGAACACCGCCCCTCGGACACGGTGGTGGTTATCGGCCGGGATGTCGGCGGTCCCACCGAGAGCATCACCGTGACGAGCCTCGGTGCGTTCGACCCGGCCGAGGTCGACATGCGCTGCCTGCTGCTCATCGGCTCGTCGACGACCCGGGTGGTGCGCCGTGGCCCCGGCCGGGACCTCGTGTTCACCCCACGTCGTTACCCGGTCACCTAGCCTCCGGTCACCTAGCCTCCGGTCACCTGGGCCCCGGTCACCTGGGCCCCGGTCACCTGGGCCATGGTGGTGCGACCCAGGCCACGGCGGCGTCGACATCGTCGACCGCGGCCACCCCGGGTGGCAGCGGCGGGCGGTCGACCATGACGACCGGCAGACCGAGGTCCCGGGCGGCGGCGAGCTTCGCCGCGGTCATCGTTCCGCCACTGTTCTTGGTCACGAGGACGTCGACGCGGTGCCGGCGCAGCAGGGCGGTCTCCCCGGCGACGTCGAACGGCCCACGATCGAGGATGACGGTCAGTCGTGGCGGTACCGGGCCGGTCGGCGGCTCGACCGACCGGGCCAGGAACCAGGGCCGGTGCAGGCCGGCGAACAGGGCGAGGTCGGTTCGCCCGGTGGTCAGGAACACCCGTGGGGCTGGATCGGAATGCGGGCGCGGTCCGGGTAGGACGAACCGGTCGAGCAGGGCGACCGCGCCGGCCAGCGACGGGACCCGGCGCCAGTCGTCGCCGGGCTGCTCGCGCCAGCTCGACCGGCGCAGGACGAGCAGCGGAACGCCGGTGGCGCGCGCGGCCTGTGCGGCGTGCGTGGTCATCGTCGCGGCGAACGGGTGGGTCGCGTCGACCACCGCATCGATCCGTTCGGCCCGCAGGTAGTCGGCCAGGCCCGCCGCCCCGCCGAAGCCGCCGATCCGGATTTGGCAAGACGGTGGCAGCGCAGGCTCGCGGACTCGACCGGCCAACGAGTAGACGATCTCGATGCGTTCCGTGCCGGCGGGATCCGGGGAGCCGAGCCTGGTCGCCAGGCGGCGCGCCTCCCCGGTTCCGCCGAGCAGCAGCAGGCGGCGTGCCCCGGTCACCGAGCCCCGGGGGCGCCCGGTCACCGAGCCCGAGGGGCGGGATCCGGGCCACACGGCGCGGCGTTTGCCGGGGAGGCCTGGGAAACCGGGGAGGCCGGGGGAACGGACGACACGCATCCGTCCGGTCCGAAGCGTTCCCGGGAGTACAGGTAGCTGTCCCGGAAACCCTCCGCGGCCAGGGCGCGACCCACGATGATCACGGCCGTCCTGGTGAGCCCCGCGGCCCGCGCCCGACCGGCGATGTCGGCGAGCGTGCCGCGCAACACGATCTCGTCGGCCCGGCTGGCCCAGGCGACGACGGCTGCCGGGCAGTCCGTACCGTAGTTCGGCACGAGCTCGGCGACGAGCGTCTCGATACGGTGCACGGCCAGGTGCAGCACGAGGGTCGCCCCCGACCGGCCGAGGGTGGCGAGGTCCTCGCCGGGCGGCATGGGACTGGACAGCACGGCCGTGCGGGTCAGCACCACGCTCTGGGCGACGCCGGGAACCGTCAGCTCCCGGCGCAGCGACGCCGCCGCCGCGGCGAAGGCGGGGACACCCGGCGTCACGTCGTAGGCGATCCCGGCCGCGTCGAGCCGGCGCATCTGCTCGGCGACGGCGCTGTAGAGCGACGGGTCGCCGGAGTGCAGGCGGGCGACGTCGTGACCGGCGGCGTCGGCCGCGACCAGCTCCGCGACGATGTCGTCCAACGGCATCCGGGCGGTGTCGACGAGACGGGCCCCGGGCGGGCAGTGTGCCAGCAGCTCGACCGGGACGAGACTGCCGGCGTACAGGCAGACCGGGCAGGATGCGATCAGATTCCGGCCGCGGACGGTGATGAGGTCGGCGGCGCCCGGTCCGGCCCCGATGAAGTGCACGGTCACGCCGGCCCCCGCCGGTTGTCTCCGGGCAGCTGGACGTCTCCGGGCAGCTCGGCGGCGGGGGCGGCGGACGCTCGGCGCATGCTGCTGGGCACAACCGGGCACGCTAGCAGGACGCCGGCGGCGGCGAGCCCCCTCGGGGACGCTCCGGCACGGGCGTCGCTGGGCGTCGCGATCCGGCTGCTCGCGCACTGACGGGAAGCCGGACACCGCCCTCCGGAACGTCAGAGAGACCGCGGCCGCCGCGCCGCCACCCCCTCACCGGTTGCGGCGTGGGCCGTGGCCGCAGGCCGTGACCTGCGCCGCGGCCTCGTCCCTGCCAGCGGACGCCGGCTCGGTCCGCACCGGGTCACCCGGCGACGGGCCGGGCTGCGACGGGTTGGTCGGTGTGCCGTCCTCGTCGGAGCCGGCCCGCGCGACGGTGGCCGGGGTGCCGGTGTACAGCGGCGGTAGGGTGGTCAGCCCCCGAACCGTCGCGGGCCGGAAGATCCGTCGTTTCCGCCACACGAACAGTCCGGCCGCGATGGCCAGGACACCGCGGCCGTTGATTGTGTAGAGCGCGATCCCGCCTTCGTACTGCAGGATCGCGGCCACCAGCGCCAGCAGGCCCAGGAGAGCCGCTGGATGGCGACATTCGCGCAGCGCGTACTCCAGTCGGACGAGGACGAATCCTGCCAGAGCCGCGAGGGTCACCATCCACGGCGGACCGCCGATGGGCAGCAGCTCACCGAGCTGGGTGGGCAGGCGGTCGAACGCGTTGGTGATCCCGTAGGTGTCGGACAGGCGCGTCTTGAGGGAACGCGACTCCAGGTCGGAATTCAGTTTGTCGGGATTGAGAAAACGCGGGACGGCGATGTTGACGTCGTTCCACAGGGTTACCGGACCGATGGGCGGAGAACCGTCGCGGAGCCGTCGCAGGATTATCGACGGGTAGGAGTTCCCGTCCAGGCGGACCCCGAGGTCTCCCACCTCGCCCGGGTTTATCCCGCCTTCCAGATGGGTCAGACCGGAGGCCAGGGCCTGCAGGCGCTGCCCGGGACCCACGCTGTACCCGAACACCTGCCGGCCCGCGTCCGCGCGTGCCCCGTAGATGACGACGTAGGCCAGAACCACGAGCGCGACGACCGAGACGAGCTGCCGTCGGCGTATGGGAATCCCGACGATGGACAGTAGGTAGATCACCGCGCCCGCGGCTATCGCCACCGGCAGCCGCTGCCCCGCCAGTGTGTGCAACGTACACTGGACGCCGAGCACCGGGAGGAATCCGCGGCCCTTCGTCCGCACGAGCACGGCGAAGCTTCCCAGGGCGAGGCCGACGACCAGGAACTGCGTCGCGAAGCCGCTGACGAGGTAGGGACTGCCGGTGACCGTCGAGGGGTCCGCGTGGCCGGGCGAGGTGTTCCTGCCGACCGCTGTCACGGCCACCGCAGCCAGGGCCAGCGGAGTCAGGACCCGCCAGTCGAAGAAGTCCAAGACTTCCTCCCGGCGGAAACCGGTGGACGGCGGCGTGCGCGGGGTCGCGAAGCGATAACCGAAAGCGAACGCGAGCAGGGAGAACCCGACCAGAACGGTGTAGGCCGCGACGTCGGACTCCGTGGTCAACAGCCGGTTGTCACTGTAGGACGGCACCAGGACCTGCAGGACCTCCGTCACCCCGTGGTAGACGATGGCGGCACCGACGAACATCAGCCCGAGACTGGACACGGCGTGCCGGCCCCGACCGCGAACCACCACGACCAAGGCGAGCCCCTGCAGCAGCAGACCCAGCGCTAGCGTGGCCGACACTCCGCACCTCCGCCCGTCGTGCCGGGTGCTCTCCGGGGGAGCCCCGGTCCGATGGTGACCGGCCCGGGCGACCCGAACCGCGCCATCCTTCCCGCATGGTGAACAGGCTTGATAAATCCGTTTACAGACGATTTCTGAACGGCCGCCGTTGCACGTCTGCTTCCGGCGTTGGGCTGAAGACCGTCGACCGGATAGCTCCGCGTGCTGCCCATGAACATCTCCGGACCGATCTCTACCAGGCCGCAGCCCAGATCTTCGTCGACCTCGTGGAGTACACCGACTCCCCACGGGCCTGAGCCGGGCCGGTGGTGGACGGGCCGGGTCACGACGCCGCGGGTGGGGGGGCCTCGCGGTTGGCGCCCCGCAGCGCCAGCGTCATGATCCTGCGTTCCGGGGGTTGCTCCGGAATGGCCGCGGCGGTGTCGGTTGTTCGGTCGGGACGGTCGGGACGGTCGGGACGGTCGAATCTGTCGGGACGTTCGAAGGGGATGGGCTCGCGCACCGGCATCGCCGCGTCCCCCCGGACGACGACGAGCCCGTCCAGTACCTCCTCCAGCAGCGGCGCCGCCGTCACGTCGACCGCGGCCGCACCGGTGATGACCGCACAGAGGATCCACCGCGGCCCCTCGATGCCGAAGATGCGGGCGGGCAGGCGGCCGACGGCCGTGTCGAGCGGCATGCGCAGCTCGGGGCCGTAGGGCCCGTCCTCGTCGTTCCATTCCGTGTCCTCCGGTGCCGAGAGCACCAGGTCCTCGCGGATCGACGCCCACAGGCCGCCGCTGCGCGGGGCGGCGAGGACGGACAGCTCCAGGACGGATGTCCCGTCCATCGCGGCCAGGGTGGGCATCGGCCCGGAGGCCGAGACCCGGATCCGGGTGCCGTTCACCCGCGGCACCACGAGAGCTCCGAAATCCGCTCGCGCCCGGCCGTCATCGGGCGCGTCCACCGCGTCGAACGGACCCCGGCCCAGCCGGGCGCCCCCGCTCGTCGTGGCGCTGGTTCCCGTGGCACCGGTTCCCGTTTCACCGGGCTTCCTCGCGTCACCGTCGCCCTTACCGGCCGCGGTACCGGCCCCGGTACCGGCCCCGGTGCCGGCATGGTCGTCCGGCTCCGGCTGCGCCGACTTTCGGCGCCGACGGTGGATGAGTAGCCCTCCTAGCATCCTGACCACCTCCCAGGAAGAAGCTTGGAGTGGCTGATGGATTACTTAAGGTAGGCGCGCCGCTGGTGGGGCCGGGAGATTCCCCGGGAGGTTGGCCGGGCCGCAACGTCCTCGGATCGGCCCTGATGGAGGCACGCGACAGGTCGCGGGCGGTGTACGGCCCCCGCGATGTGCCCGAGTAAATCGCGCAACGGGATGGCCGGGCGCTGAGTTGTCCGGGACCATCGGACAGGTGTCAGTTCCACATCAGAAGGCGTCGCTGCCTAAGTCCTGGATGGTCTCCGAGTCACTGAGCGGAGGGATGAAGCTCCCTTTCGTTGTCGGCCTGGACGACTCGGACACGCCCTACGACGTCGTCGACGCACTCGCCCTGGCTCCTTTCACAACCGGTGAGCAGCCCTGGGCCCGCAGTGCCCGGGTCGACCGGCTCCGGCCGGGAGCCACGCTGCTGCCGTCAGGGGCAAGGGTCCTGCGCGCGGTTGTCGAGGAGTCCCGCGATTCACGTCTCGCGGTCGGCGAGGGCTGGACAGTGCGAGCCGTGCGCTGGCGCGGCGGGGGTGGTGAGGTGACCGTCACCGCGGTGAGCGAACAGCTCGCCCGGGTGGTGATCGAGGACGTGCTCCGCTCGTCCGTCGCCGAGAGCGGTGCGGACAACGCCGTCAACATGGGTTTCTGGTATCTGTCCAGTCAACGTGGTCCGATCCGGACCAGCCGCCGGACGGCCACCACGACGTGGGCTTCGATCCGCGCCAACTACGCGTCGGCCGCCGTGGGCCCGCTCGACCGGCTCATGGCGGTTCGCCGGGACAACGTGGTCGGCCGCCTGATCCTCCTGCATGGTCCGGCGGGAACCGGGAAGACGACCGTGCTGCGGGCCCTGGCGAACGAATGGCGATCCTGGTGCCAGGTCGACTGCGTCCTGGATCCCGAGGCGCTGTTCGCCGATCCCGCCTACCTGATGGAGGTCGCGATCGGCTTCGACGACGACGGGGACCCGGAGGGGGAGAGCGCCGACGCCCGCGGCGCCGACGGCGGGGGTACCGACGGCGGGGGTACCGACGGCGGGGGTACCGACGGCGGGGGTACCGACGGCGGGATCGCGTGGGCCGGGGATGCGGACAGCGGCGATGCCGGGTCCGGGGATGCGGACAGTCATGGTGCCCAGGCCGCGGCGACCGACCGCATGGGCGAGCCACCCGCCCACCGGTGGCGGCTGCTGGTGATCGAGGACTGCGACGACCTGATCCGTGGGGACGGCCGGGGTGCGGCTGGCCAGCAGCTCTCTCGACTGCTGAACCTCACCGATGGTCTGGTCGGGCAGGGCCGCGAGGTGTTGGTCGCCCTGACCACGAACGAGGATCTGCTGCGCATGCATCCCGCGGTTGTCCGTCCCGGCCGCTGTCTTGCCCAGATCGAGGTGGGAGCCCTGCCACACACCGAGGCGGTGTCCTGGCTGGGCTCCGCGGAGGGAGTCCGGTCGAGCATGACGCTGGCGGAGCTGTTCGCCCTGCGGGACGGCCGGGGCCTGCCGCGGCCCACCACCACGGACGCCCGCCACGGCATGTACCTGTGACGGCTGCGCGCCGTACTCCCGATTCGGGCCCGCCTGGCCGGGAGCGGGCCGGGTAGTCCCGCCGGCCCGACGGCGCCGCGCCCTGCGCGGTGCCGTCGGGTGGCCGGACCGTCCCGGTCGGACGCCACCGGTCAGGCATCGCTAAAGTTAGCCACCGGGGAGCAACCGGTGTATTTCGGATCGCCGGATCCTGGTCTTGGTCTCGGTCGTGGGTGAATGTCGGTGAAGGGGTGAATGTCGGTGAAGGGGTGAAGGTCCGGCAACGGCAACGGGGATCGGCCGTCTGCCCGACGGTCCCCGCCGCCGTCTGCCTTGACGACGAGGTTAGCGGTCGTTAACTTGGGGGCGTTGTTTCGGGGCCCGACGTCCACTCGTGGGGGTGACTGTGAGCGCAGCACGCGCCGGAACCATCGCGGGTCGGCGGTCCGACGAGGTCCGGCGGTCCTCGGCCATGCCGGTCCTGACCAGTCGGGTCGATGCCGCGGGTGAACAGGGACGGCGCAATGCCGAGAGGCATTGGCACGCTGTGACCGATCTCCAGGAGCGGTTGGCGGTGGCGGCGGTCGGCGGGTCGGAGCAGGCGCGGTCCCGCCACGTGGCTCGCGGCAAACTCCTGCCCCGCGACCGGGTCGACACGCTGCTCGACCGGGGGAGTCCTTTTCTGGAGCTCTCCCCGCTCGCCGCGAACGGCTTTTACGAGGATCCGGTTCCGGGGGCGGGCATCATCACCGGCATTGGCCGGATCTCGGGTCGGGAATGCATGGTAGTCGCCAACGATGCCACGGTCAAGGGTGGCACCTACTATCCGTTGACCGTGAAGAAGCATCTGCGCGCCCAGGAGGTGGCGCTACAGAATCGGCTGCCCTGTGTCTATCTGGTCGACTCTGGGGGAGCGTTTCTTCCGCTGCAGGACCAGGTCTTCCCGGATCGGGAGCATTTCGGGCGGATCTTCTTCAACCAGGCCCGGATGTCCTCGCTGGGAATCTCCCAGATCGCGGCGGTGCTCGGTTCGTGCACGGCGGGCGGCGCGTACGTTCCCGCGATGGCCGACGAGGCGGTGATAGTCAGGAATCAGGGGACGATCTTCCTCGGTGGTCCGCCGCTCGTGAAGGCCGCGACCGGCGAGGTGGTGTCGGCCGAGGATCTCGGCGGCGGGCTGCTGCACTCCCGCACCTCCGGGGTGACCGACCACCTGGCCGAGGACGACGCCCATGCGCTGCGGATTGTGCGCTCCATCGTCGCGGGCCTCGCGCCGCGCGGGCCGCGGCCGTGGGAACTGGAGCCGACCGAGGCACCGACGGTCGACCCGGCCGGGCTGTACGCCGCGGTACCGACGGACGGGCGTACCCCCTATGACGTGCGAGAGGTGATCGCGCGCATCGTTGACGGCAGCCGTTTCGCGGAGTTCAAGAAGGAGTACGGAACGACGCTGGTCACTGGGACCGCCCGCCTCCATGGCCATCCCGTGGGGATCGTCGCGAACAACGGGGTGCTCTTCGGCGAGTCGGCGCTGAAGGGCACCCATTTCATCGAGCTCTGCGATCAGCGCGGTATCCCGTTGGTGTTCCTGCAGAACATCACCGGTTTCATGGTGGGTCGGGAGTACGAGGCCGGCGGCATCGCGAAGCATGGCGCGAAGATGGTTAACGCGGTTGCCTGTGCCCGGGTGCCGAAGTTCACCGTGGTGATCGGCGGTTCGTTCGGCGCGGGTAACTACTCGATGTGCGGCCGGGCATTCTCGCCCCACTTTCTGTGGATGTGGCCGAATGCCTGCGTCTCGGTGATGGGCGGGGAGCAGGCGGCGGCGGTGCTGGCGACCGTGCGCCGGGACCAGATGGAAGCCGCGGGGGTCGCCTGGAGCGAGGCCGACGAGGTCGCCTTCCGGGCGCCGATCCTGAATCGGTACGCGGAGCAGGGCAGCCCGTACTATTCGACCGCTCGGCTGTGGGACGACGGTGTCATCGATCCGGCCGACACCCGTATGGTGCTGGGCCTGGGCCTGTCGGTGGCGGCGAACGCTCCGCTGGAACCGGTGGGCTACGGCGTCTTCCGGATGTGAGGGGGACATCCTGGCGTGCGGAAACATCCGATGTGAGGAAACCAATCGTGAGGATCAAGGGTGTCCACGGCTGATCTGTCCGCCACGAATCACGCAGGCGGCGATCCCGGCATCGCGGGTTCCGCCGGTTCCGCCGGTCACGGCGGCGGTGCCGGCCACGGTCCGGATGGCCATTCCACGCCGGCCCGGCCGGCGGGCGTCGTGCCGCCGAGGGCACCGGGAACGTCGGGTCTGACGTTCTCGTCGGTGCTCGTCGCGAACCGGGGTGAAATCGCCGTCCGGGTGATCCGCACACTGCGCGATCTCGGTATCCGGTCCGTCGCCGTCTACTCAGACGCCGACGCTGGGGCGCGGCACGTCCGGGAGGCGGATGTCGCGGTGCGGCTGGGCCCGGCGCCCGCGAAGGAGAGCTACCTCAGCATCGAGGCCGTGCTGGAGGCGGCGAGGGTATCCGGGGCGGAGGCCGTCCATCCCGGTTATGGCTTCCTCGCCGAGAACGCGGCCTTCGTACAGGCCTGTGAGACGGCCGGAGTGCTCTTCATCGGACCGTCGCTTGCCGCGGTGCAGGTGATGGGCGACAAGATCACCGCGCGGCGGACGGTGGCGGAGGTGGGGGTGCCGGTCGTGCCGGGCCGGTCGGCGCCGGGCATGAGCGATGCCGCGATCGCCGAGGCCGCCGGTCAGATCGGCTATCCGGTGCTGCTCAAACCCTCGGCAGGGGGTGGTGGCAAGGGGATGCGCATCGTCCGCGAGCCCGCCCGACTGCCGGAGGCGATCGCGTCGGCCCGCCGGGAGGCCGCCGCCGGCTTCGGGGACGACACCCTGTACGTGGAGCGGTTCATCACCCGTCCCCGCCACGTCGAGGTCCAGATCCTCGCCGACGAGCACGGCAGCGTGCTCCACCTGGGTGAGCGGGAGTGCAGCCTGCAACGGCGCTACCAGAAGATTGTTGAAGAGGCGCCGGCGCCGGCGCTCGACGCGCGGACCAGGGAGCGGCTCGGGGGGGCGGCGGTCGCCGTCGCCAGCGCCGTCGGCTACGTCGGAGCGGGCACGGTCGAGTTCATCCTGTCCGCCGACGCGCCGGATGAGTTTTACTTCATGGAGATGAACACCCGGCTCCAGGTCGAGCATCCGGTCACCGAGCTGGTGACGGGGGTGGACCTGGTCGCCGAGCAGATCCGGATCGCGGCCGGGGAGCCGTTGCGCTTCGGTCAGGCCGACATCCGCCTAACCGGGCACGCGGTGGAGGCGCGGATCTACGCCGAGGACCCCGGGCGGGGATTCCTGCCGACCGGCGGTAGGGTGCTGACTTTCCGGGAACCGGCCGGGCCGGCCATCCGCGTCGACGCCGGCATCGGGGCCGGGGACATCGTGAGCACCACGTATGATCCTATGCTGGCCAAGGTGATCGCCTGGGGCGCGGACCGCGCCGCCGCGATCGCCCGCCTCGACACCGCGCTCGCCGGCACGGTCCTGCTCGGGGTGACGACCAACATCGGCTTCCTGCGCTCGCTGCTCGCCCATCCGGACGTCGTCGCCGGGCGGCTCGACACCGGTCTCGTCGAACGTGATCTCGCCGCCCTCACCCAGGACGATCTGCCCGGCGAGGCGTTCCTCGGATACGCCCTGGCCAGGCTGCTGACGTTGCAACCGGCCGGTCCGGTGGTCGACCCGTGGGACATCCCCTCCGGATGGCGGCCCGGTGAGCCCGCGTGGCTGACCTGGGAGGTCGCCCTGCCCGGTGGGGCAGTACCGTCCGGCGGCCCCGACGGCGCCGAACCTGGTGGCAGCGCGCCACCCGAGATCGGGGCCGGGGTTGAGGGCGGGGCCGGGAACATCCACGGGGATGGGAACATCCACGGGGATGGGAACGGCCACGGGGATGGGGTGGAGCCGGGACGCGGGGAGCGGACGGTGTCAACGCTGCGGGTCGCGGCGCGCGGCACCCCCGACGCGGCCCGGGTCCGGATCGCCGACGGGCCGCCGGTCGCCGCATCGGTCAGTCAGCTCGGCGACGAGCTGCTCGTCACGATCGGTGCGGTCACCACCCGGTGGGCCTACGCGTGGGAGCCCGCCGACGGGATCCTCTGGCTTGGCCGCGACGGTGGGGCGTGGGGCCTGGCCGAGGTGATTCCGGTGGCGGGCACCGGGGCCGGGCCGGTGCCCGGCGGGCAGGCGCGTAGCCCCATGCCGGGCACGGTGACCGCGGTGTTGGTCGAACCGGGGATGACCGTGGCGGACGGGCAGTCGCTGGCCGTCGTCGAGGCCATGAAGATGGAGCACACCGTCTCGGCGACGGGCGCCGGGATCGTCAAGGAAGTACTCGTCCGGCCCGGCGACCTCGTCGCCCTGGACCAGCTGCTGGTGGTGATGTCCGTGGCGGGCCCGGCCGACCCCGACCCCGAATCCGGAGCAGTCGCTCCGGCGGGCCGGCGAAATGTGGAGGGTTGAGCATGGTTTGACGCCGTCGGACCGTGCTCAACCCTCCACAACTTTCCGTTGTCCTTTCCGTTGTCCGCGGCGGCCACCCTGGGTCGGTCGCCGGAGTCAGTGCAGGCCGGAAACGTCAATCCTTCTCTCAGCGCCCAGCCAGCCGCCGCAGGAGCGTCTTGCGGGCATCGGCCTCGGCCAGGTTGGACAGGTCGAGGTGGGCCGAGGAGGCCTGATCGAATGCGGCCGGCACGGCACAGGCCTCGACCAGGACGGTGACGAGTCTGCACGCGGACCCGGTCGGGTCATCCGCGTCCAGGGCCGCTCGCCCGGGTTGCGTCGGTCCCCGGCCGGGTGGATGTCCGTCCGAGGCAGGTCAGGGCGACGGCCAGCAGGGACAGCGGGATCTGGTCGCGCCACAGGTCGACCAGACCGGCCCGGCGTGCCCAGTCCTTCGCCGCCGATCGGACCCGGTCGATGAGCAGGAACAGCCACCGCGGCACGAGGTCTCCGTCCTGCTCCGGGTCGAGCAGCAGATCGATGACGGCGGTGCGTTGCGCCGCGGACAGCTCCGACAGTCTCCGGGCAAGGATGTGCAGGACCAGATGGACGGGATCCCGGGTGAGCACGGCGTCGGCCGCGTACCGCGACAGGTCGATCAGCTGATACGTCGTGTCGACGTTGCGCAGTGAGGACGGGATCAGGATGTTCTCGATGTGCAGGTCGCCGTGGGCCTTCCCGACGAAGGTCGGGATGCGAATACCGTCCGTGCGCGATGGATCCAGGACCAGTGCGAACGGGTTCGGCAGTGGGTTGTCCTCGCCTTCGGCGTCGATGGTGGGGCCGGGGTACGCAGCGGCGGTGCGCCGCGGGCGGTTGCCCGGGGCGAGCCGCTCGGCGAGCTGACGCGCAAGGATGGTCGGCACGTCCAGTGACGGCAGAAGGGCCGGCCCCACCCACTCATCGAGGACCACCCCGACCACCCCGAATCGTGAAGTACACCATGACCCGGGCTGGCAGCAGCCTGGTACGCCGTTCCTGCCGTTTCGTCTCCACCAGCGCTTCATCGACGAGATCCCGGGGAACGATTCTGGCGAGCACACCGATCGAAATACGGTCGGTCAGCCGCTCGCTGTCCACGGCTGGCAATTCCACCTCAACATCGAGGATTCAGCGACCCACCTCGGGGACGCCAACATCTCCGCCAACTTGATCATGGACAAGGCCGGGCACAAGTCGCTGCGCAGCGTGCAGCGCTACGTCAAGCCGGGCCTGGCCGCCGTGCACCAGGCCACCGAGGTGCTGTCCGGCCCGCGGCGCCGGGAGTAGCTCGGGATCAACGCAGGTTGGGCATATCCGCGCGGTCGTGCATCTGCTGGCCACCGCTCATCGAGGAGGGCCGGGACCTGTCCTCGATGAGCGGCATCCTGGCCGACAGCTCCTATCGTCTGTTGCCGGCCGGACGGCCGGGCCTCACGTCAGGTGCCGGGTGAAGAACCGGGCCGCAGCGTCCCCCGCGAACTGCGGGACGCCGGTGTGCCCGCCCAGATTGGCGTGCAGCGTCTTCTCCTTGGAGCCGAAGGCGTCGAACAGGTCCAGGGCCAGCTGCCGGTCGTTTCCTTCGTCGTCCCACTGCAGCAGGACGTGCAGCGGAATGGTGACCTGGCGGGCCTCCTCGAACATGGTGTGGGGCACGAAACTCCCGGCGAACAGAACGGCGGCCGAGATGCGCGGCTCGACCACCGCCAGCCGGATCCCGATGGCGATCACTCCCCCCGAGTACCCGACCGGGCCGCCGATCTCGGGCAGCGAAAGGAAGGCGTCCAGGGCGGCCTGCCATTCCGGGACCGCCTTTTCGACCAGCGGGAGGACGAGCCGGTCCACGATCTCCTCGTCGACCGGCTCGCCGGCCTTCAGCGCCCGGTGCAGGTCGACGCGGGCCTGCTCAGCGGTGGCGGAACGGGGCCGGTCACCGCTTCCGGGGAGCTCGATGGTGGCCGCGGCGAAGCCGTCCGCCGCGGAGCGCCGGGCCCGGGCCACCAGTCGGGGGTACATCTTGTGCAGTCCGCCGGGGTGACCGAGCAGGATCAGCGGGGCCGGTGCGGATGCGGATGCGGGAGTCCACAGGATGCCGGGGATCTCGCCGAGGGTGAATGCGCGTTCGAGGACACCGTCGTCGAGGCGCTGTTCAGACGTGAATCGCATGGTCGTGCCTTTCGGGAGTGCTTGTGAACGGCGCTCCCGGACGACCTATCGCCCGACCGTGACCCCGGAGGGGAGCACCCATGTCGATACTGCGTTCACGGGTACCACCTCCTCGTTCTTTCGCACGGCCTCCGGCAAGCTAGCAGTGGTCACCGTGATCCGCCAACAGGTTTTCCCAGAGGCTCCGTGGCCGGATGCCCCGGAGCCACTCGCAGCGCTCCGCCAGCCCGATGGCGCGGTGCGCGGTGGCGTCCCTCGACGACCTGGCGCAGATCATCGCCGGGTTGAGGCTGTCCGTGGGGGACCACACTGGCAGCGACCGTTGATCGGGTGGTCTGTAGTCGAGCGCTTCTTGGGTTAGCTGTCACGGTGCGTCACGCCGAGGGGCTCCTTGTTGTCAGGAGCGACGCTGTGACACGGGGGTTGTCAGGGGCCACCGGACAAGGCGTAGGAGTAGAGCAGGATCAGCGTCGCGGCGACTCGATCTAGCAGCGGAAGGTCGGTGTCGGTGACGGCGCGGCGGCGGGCGAGGAACTCCTCGGCATGCCAGGCATCTCGTACTCCAGTGACAGTGATCCTTACGTGGTCGCGGCACGGGCGACGGCCGACTGGTTGGCTCGGATCCGGGTTTGGAAGTGGTAGAGGCGGGCGCGTGCCTGGTGGCGACGACGCCAGTCCGACCACCATGTGATCATCGCTGCTGGGATAGCAGTCTGTCCGAACAGGGCGAGGACGTGCCGGATTTCGTTGGAACTGAACGGAATCATCTGCTCCTCCAACCAGTCCCGCAGCTCGGCGTTCGCGCCGTACACCTCGTCACCGGCGACCCAGCCCAGCTCCCGATGAGCCAGCCAGAACCGGCGGATCATGTCCAGGGCCAGCAGTGGTTTCGTCGCGAACCCCGCCGTCGGGGCACCCCCGCCGCGGCGCACCGATCCCGGTCCTCGGTCCAAACCGGCCTCCCACACCGCCACGTCCGACCCGGATACACTCCGCGCCGCGGCCACCGCGGATTCTTTGTTGGTTCTCACAAACTACGGAGGATCACAGGGTGGCCACCCCCGTTCGGACGCCACGCCGCCACCCCACACAGAGACCACACATCGGCCACTGTCACTGGAGTACTAGGCACGGTTGACGGTCTCCAGACCGCGCCCAACCCGCCACACTTGTCCGTCGCGACCATCCGTCGCGACGTCGGCCCCCGGCCGAGGCCGTGCTGCGGCGGGTCGTCGGACGTTGACGAGCGCGCAGGTATCGAGGCCACGGATGCCCACCCATGGCACAGTGGGAATCCGTGACAGGTGAACGTATGGCTACGGCCGGGTAGCAAGGACGATCAACCGCGCCGATGTAATGGCGTCGTAAGGTTTCCCTTGATAGCTGCCTCGGGTGTCAGTGATGCGAAAATCAGCATGAGTTATGTTGTTCCGCTCGCGGGGCGGCACGTCGTGTCACGGATCTCGATGCTCACGGGCAGCACGACCACTTCCGAGGCGTCCAGGTTCTGGG